>JAEVYV010000023.1 GCA_023392575.1 Bacteroidota bacterium
AGTTTTCATAGGGTACGGATTAAAAAAGGGCTAAGGTTTCTACCTAAGCCCATTTTTATTTCAGACCTGTTGATTTTCGTCAACAGACAGATCAAGCTCTTTTTCTTTCCCGTCCCTTTAAAGGCACAAATTGCGTCAACAGATCGTTGATGTACAGCCTGAAATTTTTTAAACTGGGTTCTTTTTCAAACCGCACCCCGTTGATGAAAAAAGCCGGTATGTCTGTAACACCCAGAGACAGACCTTCTCTTAAATCGTCCTGTACGTACCAGCCGTAATCACTGTTGATGAGGCGATCCAGGAATTTTTTATCCTGCACACCTACTTCTCTGGCGTAGGATTTTAAGCTGATCACACCCAGGCTTTGCCGGTGCCGGAACAGGTGTTGGTGCATTTCCCAAAACTTGCCTTCCTGGGCGGCCCCTATGGCTGCTTCGGCGGCCTTGTGTGCTTTTTGATGCAGGCGGGTTAAGGGAAAATGACGGAAAACAAAATTGACCTTTCCTTCAAATTCCGCCAACAAATGCACGATGGCATCATTGGCCCGGGCACAGGCCTCGCTTTCGTAATCACCAAACATAACGATCCGGACGGGTGCCAAGGGGTCTCCAATGACAATGTCTTTGGAAGGGATGACAGGCGTTATTTCTTTTTGAATTTTCATGTTTTTCTTTTTGTTCAGGTTAATTGTCTCGCAGTTAATTGGCGGAAAAGGGCGGCAGCAAACTCCAGGGGTTCAATTGCGAAGAGTCCAGCACCAGGTAGCGCTTGATCCGCTCATTTTTTTGACGGATGAAAACAGCGGCTACCTTGTTTTTTAGCTCCTGCAACGGCTCGCCTTTATACTTCAGCAGCTTCATGTCGGGTTGAAGAATGGGCAAGACGGCCAATAACTTCTTTTGGTCAATAGCTGTTGAGGTATGATCAATAACCGCTAGGTCAAACAATTGGCGGTTGGCCAGTTCAATGGCTCTTTCCTCGCTGGGGGCAAATATGGTGTCAAATCCGGCCCAGTTATTTACGCTTTCATCCCTCAGCTGATGACCCGATACAATAAGTATGTTTTTTCTGTTCATGTGCTTTGTTTTTAACCCCAACAACTTCCCGGTTTATCCTATAAGGACAGATTGGCTGATCATTTCAATAAAGCAGCAGTAAGCAGGAAGGAGATGAGATAAAGATGCTTTGTTTAAGCAAAGAACATGCTGCACCTGTTTTTATAGCGTTCCGGCAGACGTGGGGCGGCTTCATGCCTTGGTGTCGGCTAATGAATTGTTAAAAGGTGACCTTCCGTCACAATACCTGCGGTTGCACTGGGAATGTATAAATGCGGTTGAAGAAAACGCTGGGTGCGACGCAGTAGTCTGCTCCTTCGCCTGTGGCTATACTTGTTGAGGGAACTCTTTACCACTTGAGCAAAGCACTGGCCCAGGTAAAACCACTGCCAAAAGCCGCCAGGCAAACCAGATCACCTTTGGCTATTTTTCCTTCCTGCCAGGCCTCGCACAAGGCAATGGGAATAGAAGCCGCGGTGGTGTTGCCGTAGCGCTGAATATTGTTGTATACCTGATCGTCTTTTAAGCCCAGCTTTTGCTGGATGTACTGGCTGATGCGCAGGTTGGCCTGGTGGGGTACCAGCAGATTGAGGTCCGATGGCTGGAAACCGTTTTTCTCCAGGGCTTCTGTGATCACCTCGGGGAACTTCACCACTGCTTTTTTAAACACTGTTGTCTGTCCATCCATGTTTGGGAAGAGTTGTCCTTTTTCCACCATGGCGTGGCTCATAAACATTTGCGCCACGTCTGCCTGGTCAAAATCAGCCAGTCCTTCTTTCCAATGATTGGCATGGGTACCCGGATTGTACATGGCCAGCACTTCGGCCTCCGAGCCATCGCTGTGCAAATGGGTGCTTAGGATGCCGCGATCGGCTTCTTCGGTGGGTTGCAGCACCACGGCACCGGCACCATCGCCAAAGATCACCGATACATGGCGGCCTCTGGTACTCATGTCCAGTCCAAACGAATGTTTTTCGCTGCCAATAACCAGGATGTTTTGATACATGCCGGTTTTAATAAACTGGTCGGCAACGCTTAAGGCATAAACAAAGCCGCTGCACTGGTTGCGGATGTCCAGGGCGCCAATCTCCCTCATGCCCATAGCCCGTTGCACCAATACCCCGCAGCCCGGAAAATAATAATCCGGCGAAAGGGTGGCAAATACAATAAAGTCGATGTCGCTGGCGGTAACGCCGGCTCTTTCCATGGCTATTTTGGCGGCTTCCACACCCATGGTGGTGGTGGTTTCCCCCGTCCGGTCGGCAAAGCGACGCTCCCTGATGCCGGTGCGTTCCTGTATCCAGGCATCGCTGGTATCCATGTATTGGGTCAGATCATCGTTGGTATAAACATTCTTTGGAACATACATGCCGATACCGGCAATAACAGATCGGGGCATAGCAATCATTTATTAAAACCGGCTGCAATTTCCTGTTTATCTTTTGAATAATGAAATCAGCGGCCGCCGGATAAAAAAAGGCTGCCTGGACAAGCAGCCTTGGACCACAACAACCGAAATGCAAATCATTCAAACAGCAGCTTGTGTATCTGCGATGTATGGGTGTGGGTGTTCGTGATTTTTAACAGATACATTCCCGGTTGTGCCGCGGCAGGTCTGTTCAAATGCAACGTCGTGGTTGTAATTTTTTTCAGCTCGGTGGAGTGGACCACCTGTCCGGCAGGGTTGATCCATTCCAGCCGGTAATCGGTTGGGGTGTCAGCCGCTATGGAAACCGTCAGTTTTTCTTTGACCGGGTTGGGATATATTTTGATGGATGTGCCGCCTGCGTTGAGACGGACTTCATTTGAATATTCGGTTTTGCCGGCATACACCACCTTCAGCCGGTACAGGTTCAGTCCACTTTGGGGGTGGGTATCGTGAAAAATATAGCGGTTGCTGGTTTGCGCTGCTATTTGGCCGATGGGCAGATAGCCCGCATCCGACGTGCCTTTTCGCTCCACCACATAGTGCTTTATATCTGCCGGGCTGGAATGACTCCACGACAACTGGTGAACACTGCCTGTTTTTTGGGCGTGCAGCCGGAGGGAAGAAGGCAATACCTCCATACCGCAACTGCCGTCCAGCCGAAAATAGGAAAGCCGTGTGATGCAGCCGTCGTTCAGGGTCATTTTGCACACATACAGGCCCGATTGTTCCGGTACAAAAAAAGGCAGGTTGTATGATGCGCCGCTGCTGACCTGTGTGCTGTCGGTAGGCGAGTTCTTTCGGTACCAGGCATAGCTGGCATTGGAGATGTTGTCGACAGACAGGGTGATGTTCCGGTAAAAACAACTATCCGAAGCCGTTACCGAAACATTTTGCAGCGGCAATACGCTGACATCACTCAAGGTGGCATTGCCGCAGGCATCCACAGTTCTTAACCGGACCAGCGAATAGGTCGTGCCGGTATTGATGTTGAAGACCGGGCTGTTTTGCGGCCCCGTGGTGATGGCCGGGGCGGAAGGCATGCTTCCGATGATCTGGAATGAATAGGGACCCACACCGCCGGCCACATCGGCGCCCAGGCTAAAGCTGTTGTTGTCGCACTGGTAAATGGCCGATTGTCCCTGGCTGGGGTAGGCATAGGGTGGAATCAATACGGTGTCGTACAATTTGCTGTTGCACACCGACTGGGTGTACTCCACAATGTATTCTGCCGGTTCCAGGTCGGCAAACGTATAGGTGCTGCCCGACAGGGAAGAGTAATTTCTGGCAAAGCCGGCTCCGTTCTTTTTAATGATTCTGGGAAGGACGGAGTGGTGGTTGGTGCTGGTGGTTACCCGCAGGTCGCCGGCACCGTTTAGCCAGGCGGAGCTGGGGCACTTGGCTCTAACCGAAACCGCTTTGGTTACCAGGTTGGCATCCGGTGTGATGGCCGCAGAGTCCTTATTGCCGCAATGGTCGGTTCCAACCACTTTGTACTGCGTTGCGGGTGGCAGTGCGGGCAGCTCCATACGGAAAGGGTTAGTAGGGGTGGTGGCGTGATGAACCAACGAACCATCCGGGTGATACACGTCCACCGTGTAGGGTGCATTGCCGTTGGCAAACTGGATGTCTATAAAAGCGCTTCCAATGGTGCATGATTTGGAAGTGGAAAGGGAAAGGCCTCTTGTTGGTGTAAAAGTGGCGCAGGCCTTCAGGCGGGTACCGGTGCAGCCGTCCTCCACGACCACACAGTAGGTGCCGTAAGGATAATTGCTGAAGGTGCCGGTATTGTTGCAGGCAAGCAAATTATCGTTGGCATCGTAAAGGCAATAGCTGGGCGAGGTGAGGTTGGATCCTGTAGCCTGGAAGGAAACCGTGGAACAGGTAGAACCCAACAACTGCAAGCTGTTGCTGAGACTGGGTGGTGGCTGCGTCTCGGAAAAACACCGGGTGATGGTGGTGTCGTAGCAGGAATTCACCACTTTGATGCAGTAGGCTCCGTAGGCAAGGTTGTTGAACACGCCGGTGGCGTTGCAATCCACCAGCGCATCGTTTGCATCGTAAATGCAGTATTGCGGATTGGTCAGATTGGTCTGCCCCGTGATGGCTGCCGTGAACGTGTTGCACTGCTTGTTGGATGTCTGCACACTGCCGGCAACCGAAGGCACCGGTCTTGCAGAACCAAAACAGACAGGGGCTGTTGTGTCGCCGCAAGAAACGGTCCGGATGCAGTAATTACCGTGCTCGAGGCCGGGAAACACACCGGTATTGTTGCAGGTTAACCGGTTGCCCTGGGCGTCATACAAACAATATGTCGGGTTTACCAGATTGTTTCCCGATGCACTGACCGTAAAGGTGCTGCAGGTAGAACCCGTAATGTTATAGCTGGTCAGCGTTGCCACAGGTCTGCTCACCGTGAAGCATCTTGTTATGGTGGTATCGGCGCAACTGTTGGCGATTCGTATGCAATAAGAACCATAGGGAACATTGTTGAACACTCCGGAGCTATTGCATTCCATGAGCGCATTGGACGCATCGTAAAGACAGTAGTTGGCGCCGCTAAGATTTTGTTTGCCGGTTATGGTGGCGGTAAACGTGGAGCAGTTTTGACCGGAAATGCCTACCGGGCTGTTTACCGAAGGCACGGCCCGGGCGGCTGTAAAACAACGGGTAATGACCGTGTCGTAGCACAGGTCAATGGCCCGGATGCAGTAATTGCCATAAGACAGATTGGGGAACACGCCGGTTTGATTGCAGGCTATTTGCACGTTGTTGTTATCGTACAGGCAAAACTCGGGGTTGGTCAGGTTTTGCCCGGTAATGGAAGCCGTAAAACTGGTGCAGCCCAAATTGCTCAGCGATGCGTTGTTCAGTGAAGGCTTCAGGGAGGCGGGCAGGTTCCAGACAGAGGATTGAATATTGCCGCAGCCATCTCTGGCTACCACGGTCAGGTTTCGGCGCTTGCCGATCAAAACCCGGAAGCTGTGTGCGGAAGACCATACCGTATCGCCGGGGCTCCGCACCACCCCATAGGCAAAGCCGCTTAGTGCCCCTCCCGAGGTATTGCTGTTGCCCTTGTTGTCGCTCACCTTGACAAAAACATCAGCGCTGTCGCAGTCTGCACGGGTAACGCTGAACTGATCGAACCACCAGCTATAGTTTTCAATCGTAACGGCCCTTACCTGTATGCCACCACAGGAATCGGTTAACTGTACGTAATACTCGCCGCTGGTAAGGCCGGTGAAGGTTCCCGTTGCATTGCTGGTTCCTACATGCGATGGGGAGGGGGCAATAATGGTATAGACAAACGGCGAACGGCCGTTCTGTACATTGAGGGCAGAAATGGCGCCATCCTTGCCGGCGCAGGTGGCGTCTGTTTTAGTAAGCTGAAAGCGGGGGTCCTGATAGCTGCCCGGTACCAATGCATTGACCAGTTCTTTGACGCAACCGTTGCCCACATCGGTGACCCGGATGGTATAATGCCCTCCCGGCAACCCGGTAATGATATGGGAAGACGTGACCGGGGTGTGTACCGGACCAATGGCTTCGTAGTTGAAGTTGCCCGAACCACCCGTAACACTCACGGTTAGGGAGCCCGTGGCCACGCACCGCGATTCTGTGGCCGTATAGGTAACGGTCATGGAGCTACAGTCCTGGGCCGCAGACACCGAGTAAATAAAAAGCAGGGAAAGTAAGAAGTAGACGTTTACTTTCATAGGATTGGATTTTATCAACAGTCATTCTTTTCCCCAAAACGATCCCTCAGACCGGCAAGGTCAAAGAAAGTGATTTTTCAAACATAAAACAATCGTACTACTACCCCTAAAAAAGAGTGGTTCTTGGCAGGGAAATACGTATAAAGTATTAGCACTGATTCATGAATATATGCTACTAAAATCTGGTCTTGCCCCCGGCAACAGTTGGGGGCTGCATCTAATCTTCGGCTAGCCGAAGTTGTTCCATTTTCCCCCTAAGCCGTGCTGAAAAGAAAAATGTTCAATAGGTGTATATGCTTATTTGTATTTGGGTTGTTTTACCTAGTGAACGCAGGCTTTCAGGCGGAAGCTTTTGTATTTCATTTTGGCCGCTTAGTTTTCCGCTTTAATTGTTAACCCAAAGAAGAACCCATGAGATTGAGACACGTACTATTCATTACTGCCATTGCAGCAACGGCCTGCAACAGCAAGCCACAGGCATCCTCCACAGACAACCATTCAAAGCTGGCCGATTCCATTCGCCTGGCAACCGATACGGCCGGACTGGCCGAGTACCAGCAGTGGAAGGCCCAAAACGAGCTGGCTGCTCAAAACGCCGAAGGGGAAAAACAAAACACCGGAGCTGCCAAGCAAAATGCAGCCGTGGCCCAGCCGGCAAAAACCAAGGCCAAAGCTTCGAACAATTCCGTGGCCGATGCACCTTCGGGTTCGGCTTCTTCTGGATCCGGTACAACAGCCAACGAAAAGAAAGGCTGGAGTAAAACCGCCAAAGGCGCCGTCATTGGCGGTGCGGTGGGTGCTGGCGCCGGGGCCATCATCAATAAAAAGAACCGGGCAGCGGGGGCCGTTATTGGCGGAGCCGTTGGTGCCGGTGCCGGTGCGGTGATCGGGCACGATATGGATAAAAAAGACGGACGTCATTAAGAGCTTATCAAGAGCTATAGAGCGCAGCCACAGGGCTGCGCTTTTTTTATGCCTTAATCGCAGGGCCCCATGCCCAGAAAGCAAGGCATCCGGTCAAGGATCATGCTGACCCAGGCTCCTGCCAGCAGGAGCAAAACCACGATCCTTGCCAAAAGCCCCAGGCGGGAAGCCCTGATGACATAGCCTTCCCGCAGATCCCGTTCAATGGGCATTAGAACCAGGATAAAGATCACGGGTAACAGCCACAACATGCCAAACAGCAGTATGGGGAAATTGTGCCGGAAGTTTTGCCTGTTGATCAGTTCCAGGCCCATAAACGGAAGCACAAGAAGGATGCTGATAAGCGCAGGTGTTTTGAGGGTGGTAAAAATGTTTTTCATACCCTTTCGCTTAAATGGTTAACAGAAGTGTGCCCGCCCGTGCAGGCCCATGTTTTCACCACAAATATCCCAATAAACTAAAATCGGAGCACAGTGGTTCTAAAGCAGAGCAATGCGGTAAACCTGTGCCGGGGCTGAATTACAAGAGCATAAGCCAATTGCTTCTTGCAGAAAGATTCTGTTGGTTTTCTATTTCCGATCCGCAAAACAATTTGATGCAATACGGGTTCTATAAATGATCAATGGGTTT
Source organism: Bacteroidota bacterium (assembly GCA_023392575.1). Classification (GTDB taxonomy): domain Bacteria; phylum Bacteroidota; class Bacteroidia; order Chitinophagales; family Chitinophagaceae; genus Flavisolibacter. The sequence goes on from JAEVYV010000023.1 coordinate 7,752, forward strand.
GTGGTCAATGGCGTTGTTGTCCTGGTCAAGTATCACAAAAGGGTTAAAAGCCACCTCAATAATATTTTCTTCCACATCGGTAAAGTAAAAGAACAGTCCGCCAAAGGGCGGCTCGGTTGGTTCTTTCAGGATCGTCACCTTGTTTTTCAGTTGCTCAAATAATTCCAGCACCTCTTTTTTTGAACCCACATTATAGCCAATGGTTACCGGGCGAAAGCCACTCCCCTCGGAACGGACGCCTATAAAGCCTGCCAGCATTTTCCTGTCGCAAACACTGAGCAATAAGCCGTTGAGCCGGAAAAAAACAATGTCCTTATTTTGGGCAACAGGCATCCAGCCCAAAACCTGCTCGTAAAAGCGCTTCATTTTGGGCACGTCATCCGCACCTATGGTCAATACGCTGATCCTTTGTTCCATTTTCGGTTTGTTTCTTAAACAGCATCATTCTGAAGGAAAAACACCCTTGGTTACTTCATGCAGGAGCGGTCCTTCATGGCGCTCATGCCGCCTGCCAGGTTGGTTACCTGGGCAAAGCCGTTTTGCGTGAGGATATAACTGGCCTGCGGACTTCTGCGGCTGCGGGAGCAATACACAATTATTTCCTTGTCCTTATAAGGCGCCAGGGCGGAGAGCTGTTCTTCCAATGCCTGGAGGGGAACATTGATTGCATTTTGAAGTGTTCCAAAACTGCCTGAACTTCCGTCAAACTCCTCTTTTGTCCGTACGTCCAGCAGAACCACATCCGGATTGTTTTGGATGTAGGCACACAAATCGGAGGGTTGTATGGTTTTAAAGCGGACGGTTGATTTTTTAACCAGCTGCATGTTGCAATGCGGGCATTTGCCGGGTTTTTTGAAAGACTTTTTATCGCAACTGGACCCGCAGGGAAGGCATTGATAGTCCTTGCCGGCAGGGGCCTTCTGTACAGCGGCCGTGGGGGACGTCCATTGAATGTGTAACAGGAACAAACAAAGAAGAAACAGTATCCGGCTGAAGGGGCGTGTGGTCATATTGATTTTTTTAAGCTTTGCCAGGCAGGGTAGGCCAACCTGGAATCGGGTTTTGGTTGATGAAAACAGGGCCAAAAGATAGGAAAGAAAACCCGTTTGGCCAGAGGCTGTTGCGGGGAACGCCTCCATCCAGCCTGGGCTGCCTTGCCGGTGATCTTTCCAAAGCGTTGGATAGACCGGGTGCAAGGAACTGCCGGCAGAGCTATGGGAAATATTTTCCGTCTATTTGCTTTGAAATACAAAGTGCTTTGTTATTTTTATATTCGTTACCAAAAACAAAACTTTTATGATTACGCAAAAACAACGCCTTACCGGCATTGTGCTCTTGGTAGCACTTCTATTGCTCATACCATTTACGGCCATGCAGTTCACCAATGAAGTGAAATGGTCTTTATTTGATTTTATGGTTGCCGGCGTGTTGCTGCTGGGCACGGGCCTCCTTTGCGAGCTGGTGATCAGGATGGTAAAGAAAACCCAATACCGCATCGCCCTTTGTGCCGTTATTCTAATAGCACTTCTTCTTGTTTGGTTAGAACTTGCCGTTGGCATTTTCGGAACACCCCTGGCCGGAAGCTAACTTCTAAAGGCCGGAAGGACGATGTCGGCACAGTCTAATCATCAATTGAATTGCTTGTATCGTTATTCCGGTAATCGGCTTAATGAATTGCTATGGCGTGCCTGCCGCCGGACGGCTATACCCCAAACTGCCTTAAATGATGGTCTAAATGCTTCCACTGGAACACGGCCCATTCCTCAGGAGTAAATTTCCCGAAGAAAGGATGGGGGTGCGTGGTGCACCGGGCAGGCCCTCCTTCAAAAAACTTTTTGATAGAAGCTATGGTTTTGGCTTTTTCTTCCGCAAAGTCCCGGTGGTCGGTAAAGATGTAGCTTTTGTCGGTAGGCGAATTTTTAGGAAACGGTTTTTCCCCCAGCACCTTTGGCCTTATAAGCGACCCGATCAACCGGCCGATGAAAAGCCGCTTGATGGTCTTTTGTCCCAGTGCGGTTTCCATGGAAATATGACAATGCGCCAGCATTTGCGCCACGCTCATTTTGCCCCATTGTCTTTGAGAATCCGGCCTTAGCTTTTCAATGCGGTTCAAAATACCGGAAACGTCTGTTGGGTTGTATAAGTTGTTCATTTTATTACTAACTGTTTTCTGATGAGATCTGTTTTGGATGACTGTCCATGTGCAGGGCTTTCAGGTGTGCTGCTATTTTGCCTTACTTCAGCACAGGCTTTTACAGGGTAAAAATATAGAACCAAAACAGTATTCCCATGGTCGTTTATGATTCGGCGGCCGAAACAATAACGAATAGCCACAAGTACGTGTAGATCCATGCTGCTGCAGCGTTGAGGGAAACTCCTTGTTGCCTGTTGGGCTTATTTTGCCAATGCAAAGCCCTGGTATTTTTTGGGCTGTGCAGAATCAACACGAATCTGCTGTGTTCCTCGTGAGCCAACCCGATATGCATAAACTCCTTTAGAATCAAGATGCAAAATCAGCGTGTCACCGATTGAATGCCTGCCGCTGCTATCAAACAATGTAAAGCCAGGTTTATTTTTGCTTACCAGGTTTGTATTGATGTCATAAACCCCCTTTACATAGTAGAACCTTTTTGATAGCGACCAATATTCGTTAGAAGAGTTGTCCGAACATCTTGAAATTCCAATTAATAAGAGTAAAAACAATGGAATGTTCATTATTAAACAGAGCGAAGGGCACATAGCTCCCAACCCCTAATATACCGCATTCCCCCGCCCCCTCAACCAGGTGTAAAATGCCGCCTGTAGTATCCATCTTGACCACAACCCAGGTACGACAGCCTTGTCTTTGTCGGGTTTGTAGACGTTTTTGTAAACCGGAACCGGTAAGCAGCAGGCTTATTTTGCGCCTGCTTTCTCCAGGATGTTGACCATTTGTGTATAGCCTTTTTTACGGGCATGTTGAAGAGGCGTAATGCCATCACGATCAGCAATGTTAACATTGCAACCGGCATCTACCAATAGTTGTACAATTTGTTGATGTTTCGGGCCGCCGTCGCTTAAGAGAACAGCTTCCAGCAGCGCTGTCCAGCCCAGGTTGTTGATATGGTCCATAGGGAAACCTTTTGTATGGGCAAGCAGGTTTACTACTTCTACGTGGCCTTTTTCGGCCGCCGGAATGAGGGCGGTGCCGCCATAGCGGTTAAGGACCTTAAAATTGGCATGGTGCTGCAGGCAAAGCTTTACGATGTCTAAGTAGCCACTGGCGCCGGCATACAGGAAAGGGCTGTTGCGCATATGGTCCTGCGCATTGACATCGGCACCAGACGCCATCAACAGGCGGGCCGCTGCCAGGTGGTTCTGATAGGTGGCAACCATCAAGGGGGTTCTTCCGTTGTTGTCTCTGCACTCTATGTTCACCCCCTCTTTCAGGAGTTGCCGGATGGCTGTTGTGTCGTTACGGGCCGCGGCTGCCAGCAGTTTTGCGCCCTTGTCGGAGCTTGCTTTTCCGGATGTGCACCCAATGCTGTTCGTCATGATCAGAATGGCAAGGCAACTTAAAAACAGCAACCTTGTAGCAGGAATGTATTTTCTATTGCCCATGCGGTTGTTTCGCTTACTGCAAAAATAAAATGAATGCCGCCGGCCTGCAAACTCAGGCGGGTTCTTAGCTGGCACTAAGCCCGGCACTGAAGACTCCACTTAAATCAAAGGGGCCTGCAGAAATACCCGGCTGACCAGGGATTAGTGTATTTGTGTGACAACGTAAAACGGGTGATGAACCTCCTGACAGTGAAACGTTGTGCCTGACGTTCGAGGCTTTGCGATGAGCTGGACTTCTGTGTTCCGTCAATCGATACAAAAGCCGATTAGCATTATTGATGATGAAAATAAGAACAAAAGATCATTAGTGAACTTGCAGCTGACAACTGGGGCTGATTAACGATTTGTTGCCGATTGTTCTTCCGTCCGCCAGCCTATTGCAAAGGCTGCTGTTCGGCGTAGTTAGTTCCGGATTGGCAACTCACCTTTTTTCTTTCTGTAAAGTTGTCGTCCTGCGTCTTTTATATTTCTCGTATTTTTCTGCCAATTTCTTTTCATAGTCAGCTACGCTAAAATCTTTTACTGTGAGAGATTGATAATAGGCGGCCAAAATAACTCCGGACATCGTATCGGCATTCTCTATGCCCATGTCGTTGAAATATTTTGTAAGCCTTGATCCCATCCACAATTGCCAAGAGTTTCTTAGAAACATACCAAGATTTAGATGCGATTCGCCGAAGAAGGCATCTGGCTTTGTTCTTCTTATTTGCTCTTTTACACTATCAGGTAGCATTTTATCGATTTGCGCAATGCAATCCCGCAAGTCGGTTGGTATATAATACCCGCGAAGACTGTCGGTGGTGTAGCGTACACGGTCTTCCTTTGCCCAGGTGCGCTCCAGTTGCTGATAATAATTGAGGGTTCGCTCAGTCGCATTTCGTACGCCCAGCAATGTTTGTTGAAATGCAACCCATACCGCACGCTGTTGATTGAAAGGATAGCAGATTTCGCGGGAAGAAAAGAATTTCTTAATCCCTTGATTTGAATCGCCAGCCATCGTCCATTCTGCTACTACTTTGTATGAGCCCACATACGGATACACGCTGTAAATTATGCTATCTGAACTTATACGCTTTATCCGTTGTTTTATTGAATCAGGACAGTCTTTCTTCAAAAAGGCTATTGCGTCGCTAAGGGTTTGTGGTACATATTTACCCTGTCCATTAGAATTTAATATACCCAATGTCAGAAAAAGAAACAAAGTCGCCAAAGGCTTCATAGCTTGGTTTGTTAGAAGATGCAATCGAAGCCTGTTTCCATAATTTCGCATACGATCAAGGCTTGGCGTTCGGTGGGGCATTTTTTATTCGTCAGCCACGAACTATAGCCTGATTGAAAAACTGAAGATGAAAATAAGAACTAAAGCCGAGTAATGAACGTCGAGCCGAAACTAAAGCCGATAGTAGCACATAGCCGATGGTTTATTCGTCCAGCCCCACTGACGCCAAGCCCCTGTTAGCAGCATGCCGTCTGTTATTTTCAGGGTTCAACTTTATAAATGGCTTTGTCAAGCTTTACGTATTCTGTCTCCCCAATTTTGATGTACTCCCATAGCCTGTCTGGAAACGTCCTATCCAACTCAAGTAGCAGCGTTTGTAAGTCAAGTCGAAATAGTTTACCACTACCCATATTGGAAATGAAAAGATCACTGTCAGTAATAAAAAAACTTTCTGGATAGCTTAAAGGCTCGTAGATTTCTTGAAACGTGTAGTCGCCAATCCTAAAAACCTCTTCTTTTGCCTCAAGTGATACTTTGGCTATAGTCTGTCCGGTCGGAAATGCAAGCCACATAAAATGAGGCGGTTCAAAAGCAATATCATAAATGGCATGTCCAGGACCTATTTCATCTCTATTAGTGTCCCACTCATAGATTTTATTACCTGCGGCATCAAATCCTTTGATTATGCCGCTTTGGAAATTGCAAAAATACTTTTCGCCGTTAAGCCCACTTGTAGAGGAGTAATTGTGTATTTTATCAGCTAAGTGTCGCTCAATCTTGCTAAAATGTTCTCCGCCTATAGCTTTAGAGAAAGTTTCTTCCGTAGTTGGTTGCAGACCTGTTGATGGGTCGTAACAATAAAAGTTCTTTAATTGGTTGGGCAACCATTCAATAAAAAGAAGCTGTCCATTATGGCTTGTCAAAGTAGTTCCGTTCTCAAATATCTTCGTGAGTGTCTCCATTCGGTTGCTGCTAACACATAAATATACGCAATCCCATTGCGCAAATGCAACTACCCTGGCCTGATAGCTGCACCTTTTAATCATTTGATAGCCGCTTTAGAGCCATCCTTTTTGGCGAGGAGTATCCACTTGGCCATTACATATACGTGTAATGGCCTTCACATACACGTGTAATGGCCTTCACATACACATGTAATAGCCCTTACATACACATGTAATGATCGTTACATAGACATGTAATGATCGTTACATGGACATGTATAGGCCTTTACATAAACATGTAAAGGCACTTACATAGACATGTAAAGGCACTTACATAGACATGTAAAGGCCCTTACATATACATGAAATGGCTTCCCCGCCGCGGGGATTTTCCTTTTCTTGTTCTAGCTTATGGCTGAAAATGAGCTGGTTAGTGGGGCGGCCTCTCTCAGCCCGAGAAATCCTACGCTGTAAAACCCGTATTAATACGAGGTAAAAAACAGGGCAGTTCCCCGCTTGACACCGGCCTTTCCCCTGGTATATCTTAGTGTAGAAGTTTTGAATACCGTGTGGAACGATCCTTTTCACCAAAACTAATTTCTTATGAAAAAGGCATTAAAGCCATCGTACCGGTTAGCGGACAAGGCTACCCTCACCCTGGGCCTGACCGTTTTGGAAGCTCTTATGAGCAACACCCATTTTCCCACGCCTGCGCCTGCCCTGGCCGCCGTGCAAGCCGCCCAAACCGCCTATACCGAGGCTTTGGGCAGGGCCCAGTATGGGGGCCGCACGGACCGGGCCGACAAGAACGCCAAAAAACAGGCCCTTATTTCACTGCTGCGGGAGCTGTGCGATCACGTGAACGGAGTGGCCAAGGGTAGTGAGCTAATGCTGGCCACCTGCGGCTATCCCCTCAGCAAGCAGCCGCATCCCCAGGTGCTGGGCACCCCCGAGCTCAAGGTAAAGCACGGGGCCAGCGGCGAGCTGATCTCCTCCACCCGGGCCGTGCCGGGCTGCCGGGTGTACCGCCACCAGTTTACCACCGATGCGGGGGCCGTGCTGTGGCCCGAGGTGGTGAGTTCCCGGGCCGCCTGCAAAATTGCCGGCCTGGTGCCGGGCCAGGCCTACAGCCTGCGCATTATTGCGGTGGGCTCCCACAACCAAAGCACCAGCAGCGCCGTGGTGACCAAAATGGTGGCCTAGGGCTGTGCAGGGTATTTTGTTTGTTTTGTTTATGGCAACAAAGCTCCGTAAGGGGGCTTTGTGCATTTAGGGGGAGTACAGGGTCAGTACTTCACTTAAGCAAGTCATCAATTTTGTTTGTGAGCATAACTCTTGTGTCAGATTCAAGTAGCTTATGCTTTGCAGTACTCTTTCTTTCATTGTCTCTGACTACAATAAAAAACGATTTTGTCGGGGTGGTTACTGTAATGTGATAAAATTTGTCGTGTGATTGTCCAGTCCCGGATTTTATCGGAACAGTCACGTCGTCGAAATGTGTCACCCTGATATAGTTCCACAAATCAGTCAAGTCATTGGCAAAGGTTGTGTCTTTGGTGACTTCGCCACAGCCTTGAACAAGCCTAAGTTTACTTGTGCCGTTATGTGTTCAGATTATTGCACGAATTGAATTTAGAAGTCTTCCATTGTCGTAGTCGTACAAAATTGTAATTGTACTGTCAACTTTGGTTTTCTTCAATTTCATTGCGAACGTTTCGGCTATTGAGTCGTTCAAGCATAAGTACTTGGAATTGTCGCCCTCAAGTCGCACCTTTTGAGCGGTGAGAAGCGTTGTCCAAAGAAGAAGAAATATAGTCGTAAGGGTCTTCATGGTATTACAGCCAACGTAGAGGGGCTTGCTGCTGTGTTGGTATTTCTGATTGTCAGCCTGGCAACTGAAGCCGATTAAAAATCAAAGTACAAAATATATTCTACTGTCTAATATCGTTTGGTCACGCTGGAACTACTGACGACAAGCGAACAAAAGTTGATGTTGCGTTGGGTCAGCCAGCCTAGCAGCAAGCCGATGTTGCCTGCAGTTATTCCTTTGCGATAAGTGTCACACCGTTAAAGGTCTCTATAAGTTCAACCTTTATATTGTTACCAACTTTGATTTGAGTTTCGTAATCGAAAACATCTTTCTTGTCAAATGTTAAGTCATCAAAGGATATTGTTCGAATGTCTTTGTAATCCAAATCGGGAAAGCGGGTTATTTGAAGTGTGTCTTCAGCAATCATTTTAGCTTTAGCCGGTCTCCAGATTTTCGTTGGTCCACCAGTTAATGAAACATAAACTTCGTACTCAAAGCTTGGGTCCGCATACTTAGGAATTATTTCGTCTAAGAACATTGAGAGTACAATGGTCAACTTGCTGGGGTCACCTGAAGCTTTAAAAGTTTTTTCATTCACCTTTACAAAAAGCCAATCAAATTCTCCATTGTCAACTTGCTTTTCATACTTCAAATCCTGTAAGCAAGTGTCAGTAAGGTCAATCTCTACTGTCCAGCCAGGATTGTCAAGCGTACCGATGGATATGCCGTAGCTGTGTTCCCAATCGCCGTCACAGTTTGTTAAATACCAATTTTGCAGTCGTGTCAATAAGGTTGTATCCACAGAGGTTTTTTAATTGCAGGCAACACTAGCATTTACGAAAAAGCCGAAACTACGTTTTTTCCCAACTTCTTCATTTTTAAGAGCCATGGGCTGTTGCCATCCCGGCCCTTGGGGCCCGATAGTGGTCGCAAGTTTGCACATCATGCACGGTATGAGCAGTTTATTTCAACCCTTAACCATCCGGTCGGTGGTGCTGAAAAACCGCCTGGTAATTTCGCCCATGTGCCAGTACAGCAGCCGCGATGGCTTTGCCAACGATTGGCACCTGGTGCATTTGGGCAGCCGTGCCGTAGGTGGGGCCGCCCTGGTATTTACCGAGGCCACGGCGGTTTCGCCTGAGGGCCGCATCACCCATCATGATCTGGGCATTTATAAAGACGAACATGTGGCGTTTCTGCAACGCATTGCCCGTTTTATTGAGGCGCAAAATGCTGTGCCGGCCATGCAACTGGCTCATGCCGGAAGAAAGGCCAGCCACCGAAGGCCCTGGGAAGGGGGTGCTGCCCTGGAGGAAGATGAGGATCCCTGGCTGACCCAGGCGCCCAGCGCACTGCCTTACAGGGAGGAAGAACCCCGGCCGCACGAACTTAGTAAAGAAGAGATCAAAAAAATCATTGCCGATTTTCGGCAGGCAGCCCTGCGGGCCCAACAGGCGGGCTTTCGGGTGCTGGAGCTGCACGGAGCGCATGGTTATTTGCTGCACGAGTTTTTATCGCCGCTCAGCAACCACCGCAGCGATGCCTACGGCGGGAGCTTTGAAAACCGGATCAGGTTTGTGGTAGAGCTTGTAGAGGAAACCCGGAAGGTTTGGAGTGAGGAGCGGCCGCTTTTCATTCGTATATCCGCAACCGATTGGGTAGAGGGCGGCTGGACGGTGGAGGAATCGGTAGAACTGTGCCGCATCCTAAAAACAAAAGGCGTGGACCTGGTAGATTGTTCCAGCGGGGGCAATTCGCCGGGGCAAAAGATTCCGGTAGGCCCCTTGTACCAAACTCCCTTTGCCGAACGCATAAAAAAGGAAACAGGTATGATGACCGCAGCGGTGGGTTTGATCACCACAGCCCAACAGGCAGAGGAAATTGTGCGCAGGGGTCAGGCCGACCTGGTATTTATGGCCCGCCAGCTGTTGCGGGAACCTTATTTTCCCCTGCACGCCGCAAGGGAGCTGGGCGTGGATCTGCCCTGGCCAGCCCAGTACGAAAGGGCAAAAAAACAGTAAGCCAGTCTCCATCTCACGTCTCACGATTGAGGCCTTAACAGTGCTTGGCAAGAGGTGTGGCGCTGCTGACTTTCCGCCGGCTATTTACGGATGTATACATGCGGCGCAGTGGGGTCAACCACCAGGGTAGAAAGAGAATCACTGTTCAGTTGATAAGAAAGAATGCGGTTAATGCAATTGCAGGTCTGGTTGCGGCTGGCTTCCTGCCGGTCGTTGGGTTCCACAATATTGTAAAGGCTATCGCTGCGCTTGAGGGCGGGCAGGTAAAAAACAAAATCATAAAAGCTGCGCAGCGTAAAGGCTTCCTGATCCGTGTGAATGGAAAGCGTATCCTGCCGGTAGCTGAACTGCACGGTTTGGGGAGTGAGCACTGCCGTATCAACCAACTGTGAAAACCGGGTGTTTTTGTTATAGCGGCGCAGGATGATGCTGTCGGTTTCCGATGGGCTGAAGGCCACATAGTCCAGGTTGAGCGCTGGTGTGGTGCAAAAACAGGTTTTTTTACAGGCAGACAGGGCAAACACAAAAGGAAACAAGACAATCAACAGGACGGCTCTCATCATGACAATGCTTGGTTAAACGGTTTGTGACCTTCCGGCAGGGAAGGATGAAGGCATAAAAATAGGAAGAAGATGCTGGATGTTTGCGACCGCTGCTCGGCGGGAAGCATTGGGCCGATCTGCTTTTTGATTTCGGGCCGGAGCCTGGAAAAAGTAAAACCCCGATTGCTCGGGGCTTTGTTTTGGCAGATGCGTGAGGGAGAAAACTTAATTATGATTTTGCAGATAGCAGGAGATGGCTTCACTGGTTTGCTGCAGCAGTTCTTCGGCCCGTTCGCCCGGCAGGGCTTGCGGAGTTTCCAGGCCATTGGCCAGGCTAAAGACGATCTTCCGTCCCGGAAGAATGGTTTCCACGTCTTTATCCAGGTAATGAACCGAAAAAGCCGGATTGTATCCTTCGCTGTTCTGCAGGCGCACCAAGGCACTGCAGGGCTTTTCGCGAAAACGAAAATTTACAGTGAACACTCTACTCATAGCTATAATTTTTAATTTAAAGGCAAAATAACCGCACCCCCACAGTTTGAGAAAATAAAGTTGTTCAGCGGGATTTTTCTTGTCTTGACAAATGGCAAAAAACTAAGGGTGTGTATAACTGAACAGAGCATTAATCATGAGTTGTACAATAGCTGCAACGTGTTGTCAGTACTTGGTTTTTATGCCGGTCAGGGAACAGCCGTTTTCTGTGCCGGAAGATGGAATGATTTTTTGAGGTGCACAGGGGAAACTCCCGCCTATGTACACTCTTGGAATAAACGCAGCCTTTCACGACTCTTCAGCCTGCCTGATCAGGGACGGGCATTTGCTGGCTGCTGCAGAAGAAGAACGGTTTACCCAGATCAAGCACGGAAAACGGCCCATTCCTTTTTCTACCTACGAACTGCCTTTTCATGCCATTGACTATTGCCTGAAAAAAGCAGGCATTCACATAAACGATCTGGATCATGTTACCTATTCTTTCGATCCCTATTTGTTATTGGGCGAAGAAAAGGGTAAATCCAAAATTGAAATTCCCCTGGAGCCGGGTATGGAGAGCGGGCCTTCCAAGTGGACCTCTCCCTGGGACCCGCTCTTCCTGTCCTCCATTGTCAATGCACCCGGGCAACTGGCCGATGGCTATCCGCATCATTTGCAGCCGCGGTTCCGGGGCGCCGACCCGCAAAAATGGAAATGGCATTTTGTGGATCACCATATAGCCCATGCCGCCAGCGCCTACTATCCGTCGCCGTTTAACCGGGCGGCCGTGCTCACGCTGGACGGAAGGGGAGAGGTAGCTACCACCACCTACAGCCTGGGCCGGGGCAATGAAATGAAGCGCATCGCCCAGGTGGATATGCCGCATTCGCTGGGCCTGTTGTACGAAAGGGTTACATCGTACCTGGGTTTTTTGCATTCTTCGGATGAATACAAGGTGATGGCTTTGGCCTCTTACGGCAAACCCGTTTTTGTAAACGATTTCCGCGACATGATCCGGGTGGGAGAAAACGGACAATACACCATACAAAACGAACGGCTTGAAGAACGCTTTGGTCCTTCCCGTTCCAGGAACGATCCCTTTACCGACCATCATTTCAACATAGCCCATTCCCTGCAGGCGGTGCTCGAAGAAACCGTGCTGGAGCTGGTGCACTGGCTGTACCAAACCACGGGGGAAGAAAACCTTTGCCTGGCGGGTGGCGTGGCCCTCAACTGTGTGTTGAATGCCCGCCTGCGGGATAGGGGGCCTTTTAAGAACATTTGGGTGCAACCGGCTTCGGGCGATGCGGGTACTTCGCTGGGAGCGGCCATCTGGACCGATCTGCAGGAACGAAGGGCCGGCACCCGGGAGTACCAGATGTCGCATGCCTACCTGGGCCCTGATTATTCCGACGAGGAGATTGAAAAATTTTTGCAGTGGGCCAAGCTGCCGTACCGTAAAGTAAAAAACCTGGCAGAAGAAACCGCCGACATCCTGGCGCAGGACAAGATCATTGGCTGGTTTCAGGGGCGCATGGAGTTTGGGCCAAGGGCTTTGGGCAGCCGCTCTATTTTGGCCTCGCCCATCAATGCATCCATGCAGGCCCGGCTAAACGAAGTAAAGGACCGGGAAGATTTTCGTCCGGTGGCCCCGGTTGTGCTGGAAGAGGATGCGCCCCACTGGTTTGAAAACGCCTCCTGTTCGCCCTTCATGCTCTTTGTGCATTCGGTAAAAGAAGATAAGGCAGACAAGATACCGGCCGTGCGGCATGTGGACGGAACGGCCCGCATTCAAACCGTAAACAAAGAGCAGCACGGAGCGTATTACGATTTGTTGCAGGCTTTTAAGAAAAAAACCGGGGTGCCCGTATTGGTCAATACATCTTTCAATACACTGGGCAAGCCCATTGTGTGTACACCCCGGGATGCCGTGGAATGTTTTTGGTCTTCGCCCTTTGATGCCTTGGTGATCGGGTCGTTTGTCATTGAAAAAGCCTATGCCTGAGATCAGCGTTGTCATACCCACTTATCGCCGGCCCCAGCTGCTGCGGCATTGCCTGGCAGCCCTGGCCCGGCAGCGTTTCCCCCCAAAGGGGTACGAGGTCATTGTGGTGAGCGATGGTCCGGATGCCCTGACCAAAAACCTGGTGATGGAACTGGCCGGGCAATACGCCTTCCTTTGCTACGAAGAAATGCCCCAAAAAAAGGGCCCTGCGGCTGCCCGTAATTGGGGTTGGAAAAAAGCCCGCGGAAGACTGGTGGCATTTACCGATGATGATACGCAGCCCGATGCCGGCTGGCTGGCGGCTTTTTGGTGGCATTACCAGGGCGAACCGCTAATTGCGTACACGGGAAAGATCAAAGTGCCCTTGTCTGCAAACCCGACCGATTATGAAAAGAATACGGCGGGGTTGGAGCAGGCCCGTTTTGTGACGGCCAATTGCTGCTGTACCAAAGCAGCCTTGGAAAAAACAGGAGGCTTTGACGAACGGTTTTCCATGGCCTGGCGGGAGGACAGCGACCTGGAGTTTCAATTGCTGCGGCACCAAGTGCCGATTGTACCGGTACCGGACGCCCTGGTGGTGCACCCGGTACGCAAGGCCTGCTGGGGCATCAGCCTGAAAGAACAAAAAAAAGGCATGTTCAATGCCTTGTTGTATAAAAAATACCCGCAGTGGTACCGGCAAAAAATTCAAAGCGCACCGCCCTGGAATTATTACCTGACGGTTGGATCTTTTTTTCTCTTGCTTTTGGGTTTAGTGGCAAAAGCTCCCGGGCTGGCACTGGCTTCTTTAGCGTGTTGGCTTTTTTTGCTGGCAGACTTTATCGCAAAACGCTTGCGGCATACCTCAAAGGCTGCCAGCCACATAGCGGAGATGATCGTCACATCGCTTTTGATACCCTTTGTTTCGGTGTACTGGCAGCTGTACGGCGCATGGCGGTACAAGGTTTTTTTTCTTTGATAAATAGATGATTCATGAAAATTTCTCCCAGGCATGTTCAAAAAATCGCAGTCTTCAGGGCTCTGCAACTGGGCGACCTGCTGTGTTCTGTCCCGGCCCTTAGGGCCCTGCATCAGGCTTATCCCAGGGCGGAGATTACTTTGCTGGGCATGCCCTGGGCGCAATCGCTGACCCGGCGGTTTCCGCATTATGTCCATTCGTTCAAACATTTTCCCGGCTATCCCGGCCTGCCCGAACAGCCTGTGAACCTCAGGGCCTTTACCCGCTTTTTGCAGGATGTGCAGGAAGAAGGCTTCGACCTGGTTTTGCA
>JAEVYV010000070.1 GCA_023392575.1 Bacteroidota bacterium
GGTTTTTAACCTGCAAGGAAAGAAGCAACAGTTTAAAAAAGCGGTGGTGCTGGCAAGGAGATTGTCGGAACCGTGATTGGGAGCATTTGGTTGATTAACAGAAAAACAAAGAGCCTTCAACCGGTGAAGACTCTTTGTTTATAGTAAGGCTTTAAAATTCCTCATTAATCCTTTCCCGGCTCTAGACCAGCTCAATATCAAAATTCACCAATTCCCTGAACTGCGCCAGCCGGCGGTCGATGTCTTCTTTAGAAATCTCCTTCAACCTTTCGGTTCCAAATTTTTCCACGCAAAAACTGGCCATAGCCGAACCCACAATGATGGCGGTCTTCATGTTTTCAAAAGAAATATCTTTTGTCCGGGCCAAATGACCGATAAAGCCTCCGGCAAAGGTATCGCCGGCACCGGTGGGGTCAAACACCTCTTCCAAAGGCAAGGCCGGGGCAAAAAACACCTGGTCGCCATGAAACAACAAAGCACCGTGTTCGCCTTTTTTTATGATCAGGTACTTGGGACCCATAGCCATGATCTTTTTAGCCGCTTTAACCAACGAAAATTCATGGCTTAATTCCCGGGCTTCGCTGTCGTTTACCAACAACACGTCAATCATGGTCAATACCTCTTTCAGATCGTCCAAAGCGGTTGACATCCAAAAATTCATGGTGTCCAGCACAATCAACTTGGGGCGTTCCCGCAATTGTTCGATCACACTTTTTTGCAGCTTGGGCATCAGGTTGCCCAACATTAAAAATTCCGTGCCTTGATAGCTTTCGGGGATCACCGGGTTAAAATCAGCCAAAACATTCAAATCGGTCACCAGGGTATCACGGGTGTTCATATCCATGTGGTACTTACCCGCCCAAAAAAAGGATTTTTTGTCTTTGACCACTTCCACGCCATCTACTTGCACACCGCGGCTTTTTAATTCGGCCATTTCTTCCTGGGGAAAATCATTGCCTACAATAGATACCTGCTGCACGGGCTGCACAAAGTTGCTGGCGGCATAAGCCACGTAGGTGGCAGAACCACCTATGATTTTATCACTTTTTCCAAAAGGCGTTTCAATAGCGTCAAAAGCCATTGTACCCACGACAATTAAAGACATTTCAATTTTCGATTTAAGAATTAAGACAGCAGATTGATCTGCAATCAGCCATCGCCGATCTGCAAAGGAAAGGCGTGCAAACCTAAAGTTTTTTGGGTTTGCCTGTTCAATTTATTTGGAGAAGCTGCTAGCCGGGCAAAAACAAACCAAGCCCCATTTTTCGGGGCCTGGCTATGAAGCAAAGCAGCTTTTTTAAAACCGAACGCCTACAGAAAGGCCAAACCTGATGCCGGGCAGAAAGCCGCTATAAGCAGAAGACACCGTTTTTTTGTTTGGGTTAACGGTAACTTTCAGCTTATCACCAAGGATGGGCAAGTCGCCAATACTTTCATTAATCTCTTTTTCAGCGTCTTTTACCTCGGCGGCATCCCAGCTGCCGGAAGAGCGGTCCTGCATGACTACCGAATGCTTGGCACTATTGGCTTCGGGTCCCAGGAAGTAAAAGTCAAACGTAATTTTTTTGGCGATCATGAACTGCACCCCCAATTGTGCCCCCAGGCCAAAAGCAGAGTATTTGCTGGTAGTATAAAGATCCACCGACTCCCCGGCCAGGCTGGTGTTGATAATGGTGGCTGCATCGTTTTTTAAATACTTCAGGTAGGGCTCGAAATACAGACCGGTCATGGTCTTTTTTCCCAGGTACATTCGGTACCCGGCCATAACAGAGAAGGTTTTCATTTCCACGCTGCGGTCTTCACCATCAATTTTAACAGATGTGGATTTGCTTGCGGGGATGCCGAGGGCAAAGGTGACGGACTTTTTCTTTTTGAAATTGTACTCGCCCTGCAAGCCTATTTTTCCAAAATAAAGACTGGCCGGACTCCATTTCACAGCGGCCGAAGTAGCAAAATCCGGAGCTTCTGGTTTTTCGTTTTCATTTTGGGCATTGGCCTGCGTCAGGGCCATAAGGCACAAGCCGGAAAAAATAATTTTTTTCATAAACAGTTGGTTTTGGCTCTAAGATAATAATTGGGCTTACAATGTTCTTTTGGCGCTCCAGGTACCCTTGCCTCCTTGTCCGTCATCCCATTTACCGTTGGTAATTTCATCGTTGGTTAACGTGGCCGAAACACCGCTTGCAGAAAGCGTTGTGCCGCTAATCGCCCCATCAAAGTCTTGTTTATCCCTGCTGCCGGTTTTGCGGGCCACGCCCCCCCATTTGTTCAGGGTGCGGGAAAGAACAATATTTAATGTGCCTTGTGAAGCGCCGGAGAAGGTGCCCTCAAAGCATTCGACCAAACTATCGGAGGTTTCCTTCACCATAACCATAACCGCGTTGGGATGTCCGGGAATATTTGATGAAGTTACCGTGGGTGCAGCGCCGCTTAAACCCACAGAGAAGGTAATGGTAACGGGCTGCCCGTTCAACGTGCCGGTAAAGGGGGCTATATAGGCCTGCCCATTGGTCCAGGCAACATTGGAGGTAAGATTTACGCTAACGCCATCAATGATCATTAACGCTGTAATGGTGTTGCCATTGTTGGCAATGTCAAACTTTATCGTACCCGAAGAGCCAAGAATGATGCCCTTATAAATGCCCTTGGTGCTGGTGTTGTGTGCCGCAGCAGCTTCAGGAGTTTTATTGCAGGTTTTACATTCATAAGGAGTCGAATCTTTGTCGTTTTTCTTGCAGGAAACAAACAAAACAATGGTTACCACAGCAAAAAGAATACGGAAGGATAAAAATTTCATATCAGTACATTTTGGTTGGCCGTAAAACTATAAAGCGCTGGGCAGGGGAAAAATGTGAAAAAAGTAGTAGTGCCAGGAAAGCTACCCTGAGTGGATGATGATATTGGTATTATAAATAAAGGGGAGCACGACACTCTCCCTTTCTAATCAATTAATTTTGTACCTCTCATCGCTCAGGCTGATAGCCTGCTTAATCAAACTGGTATTTTCCGATCCATAGTTTTTCATAATCATCATCATGCCCCAGGTAATAGCGGGTTTTGTTCTTCTCGTCTGTTAAAAAAGAATGGTTGCGGTACATTAAAAACTTGCCCTTCTCACCCAGTACGGTAAAATCAGAAATGGTAGCCGCTGCCAAATTTATTTTGGCCACACGGGGAAAATAATTGGCGGTAAACGTGGTATTGCCATTGTAGGCATCCAAAAAGGAAGAATAGCCTTTGGTTCCTTTCACTTCCAGAATTTCCCAATAAGCCGTAGTGCCATCGGCGCTAAAAAAGAAATTTTGCTGGCTTTGAAACATTTCACTTTTGGAATCATCATTCATTTTTTCCACCGCGTACTGCGCTTTCAAAGTACCCTCTTTATCAAAATGCAGGCAAACAAAATCGTAATAGCGATAACTGATGTCCTTTCCGCCATTGATGATTTTCTTGTCTTCCAGTTGGCCGGTCAGCAAATAATCGCCATTGGGTGCTACCGCCAGATTTTGAATGACAAATTTCTTACCCTCGTAAACTGATTTTTTGCGCTGGGCCGGAGGCGTGACCACTTTTTCTTTAAAACTTTTTACCGGCGTAGAGCTGGCAAAAACCAGTTGTCCATTAGCGAATTTCAATAGATGCAGATTGGCGAACTCTGTGCCGTATAATTTCTTTTCATACTTGTCCATTTGCTTGTTGGCCGAGGTAGAATACCCCGGATTGCTGATGGGGGCGTAGCTGGCAAACTCCTGGTTGTAGGCATCGTTGCTTTTCGTAGAGCCGCCGCTCATAAACAAGTCACCGTTAACCTCGCAGTGATCCATGATGATGGTGTTGGGAGAGGGTGCATTAAACTCAGACTTACCGACCAATTCGGCCTTGCGGGTAAATTCGGTATAAATATATTTCTTGGTATCGGGCATGCCCTTGTTGGGCGCTAAAAGCATAAAAATATTTCCGGATTCTCTGGATCCGCAATAAACCAGTGAATAACTTCCTGAAACCGGTATTTTGGTTTCTTTCAGAGTAAGGTCGTTGGTGATATACAGTACAACAAACTGATCGTTATCGTCTTTGTCCTGGTCGTAGCTGGCTATAATGGTTTGGCTTCCTTCATCATCATTGGCAAATTCGGCAAAGCCCTTGTATTTGCTTTCGCTGTTCTTTGGCTTTACCGTTTCCTTTGACAAGCGCTTACCCCATCTATAGGCCTGCCGGTCGTAATCCCAAATGCGTTCCCATACTTCCTGCTGCAACGACAGGTTCATACTCATAACCGAAAAAGAATTGGTGCCGCCCACAAAGGCGGCCAGTGTTGTTATTTTTTGGTCGGCATTGGTTGTCTTGGTTTCTTTAGTAGGTTGCATGCCTTTAAAAGCCAGGCCTGCATCAAACAAATAATCCTCATAGGCCACCTGGTCGCTTTTTTTATCCACTTTCATTTTATACGTAAGCCTGATGTTGCCATCGTCGGCAAGGTTGGCGCCTACCAGCATGCCTTTTTTCGCACTTTTGGAAAGCTCCTGGCTGGCTTCCTTGCTTTGCGCTATGGAACAAAGCGGCAGTGCACATAAAATAAAAGGCAGGCAGATGATGGACTTGTTTGTTTTCATACAAAAATTTTAAGGCCAAATGTTGAGGTAATTTTTTAAACAGAAAATGTGAAAAAAGTAGTAAGGGCATCGCACAAAGGCCTTTGTGAATGGTGAGGAATACCATCGTGAAACGTGAGCCGTCAGACGTGAGAAGAGCGAGAACCATCGGAAGCGTTTGTACTTAATTTCACGTCTGATGGCTGATAGCCATTTAGTATTAGCAGAAAACAAACCGTTACCTAAGCCCCGCTTTCTTCAACGCCTCGGCCCTGTTGCAGGCGTGCAATTTTTCGTAAATATTGCGGATATGCGTGCGGACCGTTTCAATGGAGATAAATAATTTGGCGGCAATTTCTTTGTAACTAAAGCCCTTTGAAAGCCATTGCAATACTTCTTTTTCACGCAGCGAAAGGTTTTCCTGAGGATCGGTGTAGCTTATGGTTTGCTGAAAGGCAGAAACCACCATCCGGGCAATCTGGCTGCTCATGGGACTACCGCCTTTTTTCATATCCACCAATGCTTCTATTAACTTATTGGCTGGTGTGTTTTTTAAAATATAGCCTGAAGCACCTGCTTTCAGTGCCTTAAATACACAGTCTGCATCGTCGTACACACTTAACACCATAAACTGCACCCCTGGCTTTACCGGCTTTAACCATGCGATGAAATCAATCCCGCTTTTTCCCGGCAACTGTATGTCCGTCAGTAATAATTCAACATTGTTGCCCAATCCTTTTTCAAAAAAAGCCATGGCCTCTTCGGCACTGGAAAAGGTGGCCGTTAAATTAAACTCACCGGACCCTGCGATCAATGCCGTAAGATAATTGCGGATCTTTTCATCATCTTCTATAATAACAATAGAGGTCATTGCAGTCAAATGTAACCGATTAGTGTTTTTGCGGAGATGTGAAAAAAGTAGTACCGGGGCTTTTGCCTGCAGAAGAAAGCGGCAACGAAAAATGAATAAAGGTGCCGGCGCTTCTGGTATCGATAAAAAAAAGTCCACCGATATCTTCCATTCGCTTGCGCATATTTTTCAAACCATTGGAGGCTACCCGGACGCGGGCTGTATCGAACCCCTTGCCATTATCGCGTATAAAAAAATGGAGGGCATTGCTTTTCAACTCCATGGTTAAACTGATCCGATCGGCCCCTGCGTGTTTCAAGGCATTGTGCAGGGCCTCTTTTGCCACGAGAAATAAATTGCGCCGCTGTTCATTGCTCAATTTTACAACCGGTACCTCCTCGGGAAAACAAACAGCATAATCAATGGCAAACGGCTCAAAATATGTTAGCGTTTGTTCCCTTAAATATGCCAGCAGATTTTCCAGGGTATCATTCTGCGGGTTTAGGGCCCAGATGATCTCACCCATTCCTTCCACTAATTTTCTTGCCGAAGTAGACATATTGCCCACTTCTTTTCTGATTTCTGCCTCTGCTTTATTTTGTGTTTGCATCAGTTCACCCATCAGGGCAATATGGGTTAACCCGCTGCCAATTTCATCATGCATGTCCTTGCTAATGCGGTTTCGTTCTGCATCCACCGCACTTTGTTTTTCCATTTCCCGCAACTGCTGCCGCAGCTTTCTTTGCGCTAGCGATTTTGTAATGAACACAGCCACAACAAGCACCATCAGACCTGCCATTAAATAAAACCACCAGGTTCGCCAGAACGGTGGAAAAATGGTGATGGAAACCGTATAGACCTCTTCGCCCCACTGTCCCGAATCATTAGTCGCCTTTACCTTAAACAAATACCGGCCATGGGGAAGGTTGTTGTATCGCACTTCATTCAGGGTGCCGCTGTGTACCCAGTGCTTGTCCCAGCCTTCCAGTTTGTATGCATATTGAATTTTTGCAGCGTTACTGTAGGCAATACCCCGAAAGCGAAAGAACAAACTGTTTTCAAAATAAGGCAATGACAAGTGACGAATGTATTCAGGCGACGTGATGCTATCAGCTTTCTCCTCATTGACAAGTATATTGATCATCCGCACCACCGGAACCGCTTTCTTTGGCTGTATTTCATCCGGTTTGAACCAGGTAACACCCCGGATGGTACCGAAATAAAGATATCCGCTCTTTCCTTCGTAAAAAGCTCCTGCATTAAACTGGTTATCGGGCAAGCCATCGCTGCTGGTAAAATTGGCAAACCGTACATCGGGTAAAGCCGAATCTTTGGCAAAGGTTGTTGTGGCAAGGGAAAGACCGTAATTCGTGCTGACCCATAATTGGTTTGCCTTAGGTAGGATACCATAAACATAGCTATTGAGCAAGCCATCGCTTTCGGTAAAATTTTTATACCGGCCTGATGGCAAATGATACGCAATTAAACCATTGGAAGAAGCAAGCCAAAGCAGTTGGCGACCTTCATCAGCAAGAATAGATCTTACATTGGTTTCTGGAAACAAACTCTGGTTTTCATCCGGCTTTTCAAGGCCTTTTACAACAGTTACTCCGCCCGATTCAAACGCAATCCATATCTCACCACTACTGCGCACCCATGTGCTATAAACTCTTTTTTGTCCAAAGTAGGAAAGGTGCTCAATCGCATAACTACTGTGATTTTCCGACAGGAAGTAAAGCCCGATGTTGGTACCGAGCAGCCAGCCATTTTTATATTCGGAAAGACTCCATAATTGGGGGACCTGCAAGGCATTGGTTGGCGGCGGTATTTTTATCGATGCAAATTTTTGAGCACCTTTTTTTCGCACAAACAGGTGGCCGGAAATGCTGGCCCACAAATTTCCTTTGCTGTCGCATTTTACCAAAGGCACGGAGTTGCCATAAGGAAGCCGCGGCCCGCCGTAGGGCAATGGTAAGGAAGTGGCTTGTCCCGTTTTTTTATCCAGGATGATTATTCCTTTTTCAAAAGTGCCCAGCCATACTTTGTCATTGTCATCTTCATAAATGGAGTTGACAAACAGATCGCTGTTTACTATACTGGAAGGATTGGGAAATGTTTTAAACTCCCGCTGGTTCACGTCTGCTTTCAGCAGGCCCAATACATAAGCTCCTACCCAAAGCGTTCCAGAGGTATCGGCGTAAAAACAATACACCGGATAATTTGTTTTCCCACTGCCCGTACCGTTAATGTTGCCCATCCATGTGAACGCTGCCGCCTGAACGGCTTTACAATAAACATTTCCCTTCTCGTCCCCTACCCACAGATTGGATTTGTGATCCGCATACACCCGATGGATAAGGCCTCGCGACACCTCGCTGCTTTCTTTAAATTGAAGCGGGCCGTGTTGAAGGGTTTTTAAATCTAGCCAGGCCATTTCTTTTCCTTCGCTCACAAAAAGGGTATCACGGGAATAGGCAACCGAATAAAAAGACCTGTTCTGTAAATAATGCTTCCATTGCTTGTCTACAATGTTAAAGCTGAACACTCCCTTATTGCTGGCAAACCACAATTTGTCTTTACCATCATATACCCCATTGTACATGATGCGTATATAATTACCGGCTTCATCTTTATATACTAATGGGTAATTGACAGATTGTTTTGTTTCCGTGTTCAGCTCAAATAAACCCAGGTGGGAACTGGCCAGCCAGAGATGAGCACCCCTCAACAACAATGGATTGGCAAATATTTTTTTATCATCCACCTCGCCGGCTGAAGGAGAAATCGTTTTCCCGGAAAGATCATAGGTAGTAAACGCATCCTTTTTTTTATCAAAGCTATGTACGGTCAGATCGGTAGAAAACCATATTCTCTCCTGTTCATCTTTCAACAGCTCGCTGCGAATAATTCTTCCCTGCATTTGTCCTGCATTTTGCCCCAGTGCCGGCTTGTAAGCTTTCATTTCCATACCGTCGTAGCGGTTCAGTCCATTGGCAGTAGCAATCCATAAAAATCCCTGCCCGTCCTTCATGATCGAATAAGCAGTACTTTGAGACAAGCCTTCAACCCGGTCAAAACGCAACGATGCTTCCTGCTGCGCATAAGAGGCACAAAGGCAGGCAAGCAGAAATGCAGAAAAAAAGCTTCGCAATAACATAGCAGTTGGCAGTGGTATCGTAAATATAGTATTTGAATTGATGTCAATCAGGCCAACAACTGTTCCGGCATCATTATCTTTGAACCTTTGCGATTTGCTATATGATCCATTTTCATTCCTTACGGGTAAAAAAGGTAGAAAAAGAAACCGACGATTGTGTTTCCATCACTTTTGATGTGCCGCAAGAACTAAAAGAGATTTTTCATTTCAAACAAGGGCAGACCCTCACCATCAAAAAAATCTTTGGCGGGGAAGAAATCCGTCGCAACTATTCCATTTGCAGCAGTCCTTTTGACAACAAGTTACAGGTAGCGGTAAAAAAAGCCGAAGGCGGCCTTTTCTCCACCTTTGCCAATGACGAATTAAAAGCCGGCGATTCTTTGGAAGTGTTGCCACCCACCGGAAAATTTTATACAGAACTTCATCCCGAACAGAAAAAAAACTATGTAGCTTTTGCTGCAGGCAGCGGCATTACGCCAGTCCTTTCCATCATAAAAACCACCCTGCTTACCGAACCAAAGAGCAGCTTTACACTGGTGTACGGCAACCGCACGAAAAACTCTATCATTTTTAAAGAAGACCTGGAAGCCCTAAAAGACAAATTCATCGACCGCTTCCGCCTCTATCATATTTTAAGCAGGGAAAAATCGGATGCAGAAATCAATTATGGCCGCATTGACGTGGCCAAGCTGGAGTTGCTGTTTTCCAAACTCATTGATTTAAAAACCTGTGATGATTTTTTTCTTTGCGGCCCCGAGGAAATGATCTTTTGCATCAAAGGTTACCTAAGCGGACGAGGCGTGGCAGCGGATAAAATACATTTTGAATTGTTTACCGTTCCGGGGCAAAAGCAATCGGCTGCCAGTCATCAGCCATTGGCAATTCAAGAGAACACGGGACCTATCGCAAAAGTGAGTGTGAAACTGGACGGGATCTTATTTGATTTTGAATTGAGCTATGAAGGCCAGAGCATTTTGGATGCGGCCCTGCAGCAGGGCGCTGATTTACCTTACGCCTGCAAGGGCGGCGTATGTACTACCTGCAAGGCCAAACTAACCGAAGGCGAAGTAGAGATGGACGTGAACTGGGGGCTGGAGCCGGACGAAGTAGCGGCTGGTTATATCTTAACCTGCCAGTCACATCCCAAAACAGAAAAAGTAGCCGTGGATTTTGATGCCAAATAAACGTTTTAGGCTGGCGCAGAAAGATTTGTGTCATTATGGGAAAGCAAACAAAACTTATTGAGCCGCCACAGCCTTCTCTTCTTTTGTCAAAAATTCTTTAATTGATTTTTTGATCCAGTAAATGGTGTTGGCAGCCAGGCCCGAAGTGTGAAAATATACCTTTCCTTCCGTATCCAGGATGACGTGTGTGGGATAAAGCCGCACGCCATACTGGGCAACAATGGATCCGGCATCACTAACAACAGAATATTTAAAAGGCATTTTTGCCAAAAAGGTTTCCAGCTCTTTTCGGACATCCAGCGCCAGGGCTACAAACAAAACCTGGTCCTTGTTTTTAAAGCTATCCACCAGCGCATTTAGCTCCGGTATTTCCCTTCTGCACGGGCCGCAGTTGATGAACCAAAAATTCAACACAATGATCTTGCCCTTGGCCCTGGTCAGGTCAAGCGGATTTCCGTCCATATCCCGGGCATCAAATAAATTCATCTTCTTTCCGGTTCGGAAATAATTACTTTCTTTTGGTTTGGGCATTCCCGCCAAACGAGCCTCTTTTTCGTCCGGTATTTGCACCAAAATAAAAGCGGTGTTGGTGTCTTTGGGATTTTCCGGCCGCAACTCGTATCCTCCTTTTCGGTACAGCTCCTGCCAAACGGAGGCCGGATAAACCGTGCCGGAAGAATCTTTTACAAGGGAGTGGTCAGTCGCTCTTATACTTTGGGATGAGGATGACAGTGCAGTAAGGCATAAAAAGAGCAGGAGCAGAACTTTCATTAACGATGTTTTTCAGACTTAAAGATAGCGCTCCACGGTTTTTGGCAACTAGGCAAAAAAGATTTCCCTGGCTTTTGGAACAAGCTGTTTATTAACAAAAAACCGGCTGTAGTTTTAGTAAATTTGTTGATAACGAAAATTGCTATATGTCTGTACAGGAACTCGAAAAAATATTTAACACCAAGGTTGAGGCGGAGGTTCGCATAGAACCAAAAGACTGGATGCCGGAAAAATATCGTCAAACGCTGATCCGGCAAATCTCCCAACATGCCCACAGCGAAATTGTAGGCATGTTGCCTGAGGGCAACTGGATCGGCCGGGCGCCATCGCTAAAACGCAAGCAGATTTTAATTGCCAAGGTACAAGACGAAGCCGGCCATGGTTTGTACCTCTATTCCGCCGCCGAAACCCTGGGTATTTCCCGCGACGAAATGATTGAGCAACTGCACAGTGGCAAGGCCAAGTATTCGTCCATCTTTAATTATCCCACACTTACCTGGGCCGATATGGGCGCCATTGGCTGGCTGGTAGATGGCGCTGCCATCATGAACCAGGTGCCTCTTTGTCGCACCTCGTACGGACCCTATAGCCGGGCCATGATCCGGGTATGCAAGGAAGAAAGTTTTCACCAGCGCCAGGGCTTTGAAAGCCTGTTGGTACTGAGCAAAGGCACCAAAGAACAAAGAGCCATGGTGCAGGATGCCATTGACCGCTGGTGGTGGCCTTCACTCATGATGTTTGGT
>JAEVYV010000111.1 GCA_023392575.1 Bacteroidota bacterium
TCGGAAAGGTCCAACATGTGTGAGCTGAAAAGGGGTTGTCCCTTTTCTTTAAAAAACTGTTCGCCGGCATCGATCATACCGCTCACCCAGGGCAGCCATTTTTTGGCGGCATGGTCGGTATGCAATACCACCGGGACACCGTAGTATTTGGCTACATTATGAATGTGCAGGGCGCCGGAAACGGCCCCCGAAATATTGGCCTGTAATTGATCGTTGGGCATACCCTTGCCCGCAATAAACTGAGCGCCACCGTTGGAAAACTGAATGATTACGGGAGAATTGACCTTGGCGGCTGTTTCTAAAGTGGCGTTGATGCTGTTGGTGCCAATGGTGTTTACCGCAGGTAAGGCAAAGCCATTTTCTTTGGCGTCTTTCAGGAGGGCTTCCAGTTCGTTTCCAAAGAGCACTCCGGAGCTGTATTTTTTCATTGTTTACGCTTTCAGGTTTTAAATTTCCTAAAAGCAAGCAATCGCAAGGAGTTGCGAAGGTAAGGGAATATTGGTTACCGGAATTTGATGCAAAAGCGGGCAAAACACATACTTTTTTCCGCGTTTTCGGGTAGGAAAATGGCTTCAGACAGGCGCCGACACTCTCAATCGGTAATTTTCCCCAGGTTTCGCTGAATGCGGGACAGGTGGGGTTTGAGGGTATGCCGCAACACCTGCTTCACCAGTTCGCCCATGGTTTTGCAACGCAGAAGTTGTTTGCTTTGAAAATACTCCGCCAGTTCGTCCCGCAATTGCAGGCGCTTTTCCTCTGTGGAAATCGTGTCTTTTTTCATGATGTTCAACAGGTCCATGATCCGGTAGCGGGAGGCGGCCATGCGGTACGCAATCAGTGTTCTTTCCTCTGCCTGGTATTGTTCAATGGAATCCTTATTCAGGTATTTGAGGGTCAGTTCTACAAACGGACGATTTTCCTTAAAGAATTGCGGCAGGTAAAGGTTCTTTCGGCCTTCATACGATTGCTGGTCAAAATCAATGGCGCGGATGCGGTACTGATAATCTTCGATATCGGGGGTAATGTTCACCACAAAATTATAGCTGCGCATGTCGCCTAACAGCCGGATAAAACACCGCTCGTTGAACTTGACAAATTCCTTTGCCAGCCTGATTTTGTTGGTTTCGGGACGTTCCAGGTAATCTTTGATAAACACGTCACCGGGCAGGCCGGGAATGTGTTCTTCCACCAGCGTGTCCTGGCCGGTTAAAAAGCTAATGCGGTTGGGCGAAAGCAGGTGCTCCAGTTCCAGGCCGTAGACTCTCGACGCATCTTCTTTTTTAACGTAGTAGTGGTCGTAATTGTCGTTGTAGCGATTGACGATGCGGATGCGAAAAGGGTTGGAATTTCCAAAGGTGCAATAATCAATCCGGGCCACATCCAAATGTTTGGTAAAACTGTAGTCGCCTTCGGTTTTTATCAGCGCATACAGGTTGATCAGTCCTTGTTTGAGGTGTTGCCAGTCCCGCATGTCGTACAGGGCTTTTTCCCACAGTGTGTCCGCACCGGTTTTGTCTTTAAGCGGAACGGAATAAGTGATGTTGGTCAGGTCCTTGTACGAGATCGGCAGGTTGGTTTCCCGGCCATGCGTTTTTAAATAGGAGCGCAGGTGTTTGTTGATGGGGAAAAAAAGCTTTTTTCGGGATGGCTGATCGTTTTCCTGCATCATCTAAAATAAGGATAAAGCCTGTATTTGTTGCTGCAACTGCTGAAAATAGAAGGGTGCCTGTAACAGGCGGCTGCCGTACCAGCTAAACATTTCTCCATCAACCAAAACAATCTTTGTGGAAGGTAGCTCTTTTTGCAATTCCGCGATGTGTTTTTGCCGGAAAGGATAGGGCTCGGAAGAAAGCAACAGCAGTTCGCAATGCAGGTCGTGCAGCTCCGCCACCCCGGTTTCCGGATATCTTGTTTTTTGAGCGAAAACATTTTCAAACCCTGCCCGGTCGAGCATATCATGAATAAAGGTGTCGCCGCCAATGGTCATGTACGGATCTTTCCAGATCAGGTAGCAGGCCCGGGCTTGGGGCGTTGTGGGGGCGAGTTGCGAAAAGCTGCTTTGAATTTGATGAATCATGTGTTGGGCCTGTGCCTGTCGATTACACATACTACCAATCGATTCGATCATCGACAGGGCTTCCGGCAGCGTATTGACATCGCTCACCCACACAGGGAAGGCCTTTGTCAGTTCTTCGATTTGTTCTTTTACGTTTTCTTCTTTGTTGGCGAGGATCAAATCGGGATTTAATTGCTTTATCCGGTCCAGGTGCAGTTGCTTGGTGCCGCCGATTCTTGTTTTGGTTCGGAACCAGTTTTGCGGATGCACACAAAATTTGGTTATGCCAATGACTTCTTTTTCCAGGTCCAGGTCGAATAAAAGTTCTGTTTGGGAGGGGACCAAAGAAATGATTCGCTGAGGAGGTTGTTTAAGCTCAATGGTTCTTCCTATCTGATCGGTATACAACGGCATTGGTGCAATGTACTAAAAACGGAAACAGGGTAGGAGGAAAGCCAAATGCAAGAGGGTCATTAAGAGAGTGCCCAAACTTTGTAGTTCGGTTTGGCTGGTATGAAAATAAAAAAACCTCTGCTGGAGGTTTCTTACATGTTACTGGTGTTGTCGGAAAAGATAAATCTGTTGGTCCACTATCACCGCCTCCTGCTTTTACCGGTTTAGGGCAAAGCAGGAGACAACTAGGTTCTTTCACAGAAGGGATGGTGATAGGTTAACAAATTGTCGTCGAACGGCTTTCCAAGGATCGTTTGATAGGATTGGATTTAAAAACGGGTTTTCTAAGGATCATGGGGTCTTTCACAGGAACTTTCCTGAAAAGGAGAAGTTGATTGATATTGGATTTCGTCCGTTGGTTTTTCTAAGGAATCGGATAATGTTTTACTGGACGGTTTTAGATACTGGATATTTGGTTTTTCGGATCTGGCTCAATGATTTGTATCAATCAACTTCTAAACACAAAACTAAGCCCTAAAAGCAGCCTGTACAATTGCACATTTGCCCTTTTTTAGGGCTATGGTAATTACTACAGAAATCGTAAACAAACTCATATATGTATGGTAAAATAGTGCAGGGTGAATAGAAGATTTACTAGTATGAATGTTTTGCAGGTATTAATTCTTTCGTAAATACACTTGACAAAAATCACAAAAGCCTTAATGGGTAAGGCTTTTGTGATATAAAAACAATTACTTATGTAAGTTTTGCCTTCGTAATTCTACGAAACGCAAATCATTTCAAGTGAATGATGCACCATTAGGCCAGGGCCTGAATGACATCGTATTTGGTCACAATGTGGTAGTTGCCGCTTTCATCTTTGGCCAGCACCGCACCGTTTTCCTTGTTGATCAGGGTGCTGAGTTTTTCCACCGGAGTGTCAAAGGCCACCAAGGGGAAGGCTCTTTCCATCACCTGTTCAATCTTTTCTGTTTTGATCTCGGGGTTGCTGAAAACTTTTTGAAACAAACCGCTTTCACTGATGGAACCAATCATGTCGCCATTGTTGACCACGGGAATGTGTTCAATATCGTATTTCTTCATCAGATCCACGGCCTCGGCAACCGATTGGGCCGGCTCAATGGTGATCAGTTTTTGTTTCCCTCTTGCGTTTACCACATCTTTAAAAGATTTCACATCCAAAAACCCTCTCTCCGCCATCCATTGATCGTTGTATACCTTGCCCACATAACGGCTTCCGTGATCGTGCAGAATGGCAACAACCAGGTCGCCCTTTTTCAGTTTGTTTTTTAACTGCATCAGGCCTTGGATACAACTGCCGGCGCTGTAGCCGCAAAACAGTCCTTCTTCCTTTGCCAGCCTTCTGGCCATGATGGCGCCGTCCTTGTCTGTTACCTGTTCAAAATAATCAATCACACTCATGTCGTAATTCTTGGGCACAAAATCTTCCCCAAAACCTTCGGAAATATAAGGATGCACCTCATTCATATCAATATCGCCGGTGCGGAAATACTTTGTCAGCAGCGAACCGTAAACATCAATCGCCCAGATTTGAATGTTTGGATTCATTTCCTTTAAAAACTGAGCGGTGCCGGTAACCGTTCCACCGGTACCTGCGGTAACCACCAGGTGGGTGATCTTGCCATCGGTTTGTTTCCATATCTCGGGGCCCGTGGTTTCGTAATGTGCCTGTCGGTTGGCCAGGTTGTCGTACTGGTTCATCAAAAAAGAATTGGGAATTTCTTTTTCCAGGCGGGCCGCCACCGAATAATAACTTCTCGGGTCTTCGGGCTCTACATTGGTGGGGCATACGATCACCTCGGCGCCCAGGGCTCGTAAAATATCAACTTTTGATTGTGATTGTTTATCGGTGGTTGTAAAAATGCATTTATAGCCTTTGACAACAGCGGCCATGGCCAGACCCATGCCGGTATTTCCCGAGGTACACTCAATGATGGTGCCGCCGGGTTTTAATTTGCCTTCGGCTTCGGCCACCTCTACCATCTTTAATGCCATGCGGTCTTTGATGGAGTTTCCGGGGTTGAAGTATTCTACTTTGGCAAATACATCACAGGGCAGTTCCCTGGTTATTTTGTTCAAGCGGACAAGCGGCGTGTTGCCGATGGTTTCAAGTATGTTGTTTTTTACATCCATCACAATCGTTGTTTGCGGCAAAAATAAGGTTTTGGCCTTTGGAGAATAAAGGAGCCGTAAAACTTTAGCAATGCATCATCGGTCTGCATCAAACTTCGTTGTAACAACGGAACTTTTGTCGTGGCGTCATTCGAACGGTCATTGAGGCAGGCGATCTTGTAGGTACGCCAGTTTTGTCCTGCAGGCAAAAAAGCAAGGGCGATGAAAAGAAGTAGGCCTTCGTTTATTGGCTCTGGCTGTCCTGCCGGGTAAATCCAGTTAAAGATCAATATTTTAGCAGCAAAATACCATTGCCATGACCACAGGTACATTCATCAAATACGATCCTGCAAAATATAAAACGCCTACCGGTACAAGCCTCAACTGTAAAGGCTGGATCCAGGAAGCGGCGCTGCGCATGCTGCTGAATAATTTAGATCCCGAAGTAGCCGAGCGGCCCGACGATTTGATTGTTTACGGCGGCCGGGGCAAGGCGGCCCGAAACTTTGAAGCCCTGGATAACATCATTGCCGCCTTAAAAATTTTGGAAAACGACGAATCGCTTTTGATCCAAAGCGGCAAACCCGTGGGTATCTTGAAAACCCATAAAGATGCGCCCCGGGTGCTGCTTTCCAATTCGCAATTGGTACCCAACTGGGCCAACTGGAAGCATTTTGAAGAGCTGGAGAAAAAAGGCCTGATGATGTACGGGCAGATGACGGCGGGCAGTTGGATTTATATTGGCTCGCAAGGCATAGTGCAGGGCACTTATGAAACCTATGCCGCTGCCGCAGACAAGCATTTTGGCGGTTCGCTGAAAGGTACGCTGAACGTTACTGCCGGACTGGGCGGCATGGGGGGCGCCCAACCCTTGGCTATTACCATGAACGAAGGCGTGGCCCTGGTGGCGGAAGTGGAAGAGTGGCGCATCGACAAGCGGCTGGAAACAAAATACCTCGATGAAAAGATCCGCGATATTGACGAAGCAATTGACAAGGCCCTGGCGTATAAAAACCGGGGAAAGGCCGTGAGCATTGGCGTGCTGTGCAATGCGGTTCACTTGCTGGAACGACTGGTGACAAGAAACATTGTGCCCGATACCCTGACCGATCAAACCTCGGCCCACGATCCCCTGATCGGGTACTGGCCACACGAGATTTCCTATGAGCAGGCCAAAGTGTTGCGGGAGGAAAATCCGGAGCAGTATTTGGAATATGCATACAACTCTATGTACCGCCATGTGCAACTGATGCTGGAATTACAAAAAATGGGCGCCGTTACCTTTGATTACGGCAATAACATTCGGGCAAGAGCAAAAGAAAAGGGTTTGCAAAATGCTTTTGACTTTCCAGGTTTTGTTCCGGCTTATATCCGTCCGCTTTTTTGCGAGGGAAAGGGGCCTTTTCGCTGGGCGGCCCTGAGCGGCGATCCCGCCGACATTGCCGTGACCGATGAAGTGATTGCAGCCATGTTTCCCCATAATAAATCCCTGCAACGGTGGCTGAAGCTGGCCAAAGAACGGATTGCCTTTCAGGGCCTGCCGGCCCGCATTTGCTGGCTGGGACAAGGCGAAAGGGAAAAAGCCGGTTTGGCCTTTAACGAACTGGTGAAAAGCGGCAAATTAAAAGCGCCCATTGTTATTGGACGGGATCATTTGGATACGGGTTCCGTGGCGTCTCCCAACCGCGAAACCGAAGCCATGATGGACGGAAGCGACGCCGTTGCCGACTGGCCCATTTTAAATGCATTGGTGAACACGGCCGGCGGCGCCAGTTGGGTGAGCCTGCACCACGGTGGCGGCGTAGGCATGGGGTATAGCATTCACGCCGGGATGGTTATTGTGGCCGATGGGTCGGAAGAAGCAGCGGCAAGGCTAAGCCGTGTGCTGCGCAACGATCCGGGAATGGGAGTGATCCGTCATGCCGATGCGGGCTACGAGCTGGCAAAAGAAACCGCCCGGCAAAATGGCTTGGATCTGGAAGAGCGGTTAAAAAAATAAAGCTGTACCAGGCAATGGTAAAATTGCCTAGTACACTTACGAGGCATCCATCTCAAAACCACTCTTGGTACTTTGCTATTTTAGGCGATACTTTGCATCGGTATTATAAACAAGCCATAATATCCTTTAAACTTTAATGGTGGTTGCCAGTCTATCACCCATCATTAAACGAAAAACTAAAACAACCCTATGCAATTAAACTTCCGCCTTTTGTCAGTGGTTACCCTGACCGTTTTTATTACGTTCACTGCCTGTAAAAAAGATGCCAGCGAGCAGCAACAGCAGCAAGAGCCCGACCAGGAACTAAATGCCCATGTGCTCGACCAGTCTTTTGTTTCCTCGGGCATGGATGCCGCCACCCTGGATGTGAACACAGCCCTGGAAATGAATTCTTCGTTTAGCGGCCGGATCATGGGTGACAGCATTTGCGCCGCTACCGTTGTTTTTGACACCTTAAACAGCGCCCGGAAAATCACCATCACCTACAACGGGGCCGATTGCGGGGGCTTCAGCAGCCGCAGTGGCAATATCGTTATTTCCATGGCTGCGGGCGTACGCTGGAAAAACGCAGGCGCCCAGATAAACCTGACGTTTAATAATTTCAAGATCGTTCGCACCAGAGATCAAAAAAGCATTACCCTGAACGGCACCCATACCC
>JAEVYV010000351.1 GCA_023392575.1 Bacteroidota bacterium
ATACAGTACCAGGTCTTTAATGTGTGCTTCCTGGGCCTGCTGGGTGCTTAATTCCTTGCGCAATACTTTTTCAGTTACTTCAATCACCAGCTTGCCTACCTGGTTTTTCACTTCCGTCAGCGCCGCCATTTTTTGTGCGTTGATCTGTTGTTGCGCTTCGGCAATGATCTTGCTGGCCTCGACCCGGGCCTGCTCCTTGGCTTCGTTGATGATTTTGTCCTTGGTTTCTTTGGCCTCTTTCAACATGGCGCCTCTTTCTTCACGGGCTCGGGCCATCAGTTCTTCGTTCTCGCTTTTCAGTTGCGCCATTTCCCCTTTCACTCTTTCGGCTGTTTCCAAAGAATCAGCAATGGTTTTCTCCCGTTGATTCAAAGAAGCAAGTATGGGCTTCCATGCAAATTTTCTCAGAATGAAAAATACCACAAGGAAGGCTACTAAGGTCCAAAAGATCAATCCAATGCCTGGTAATAAAAGTTGCATATACTTAATTCAAAATTTAAACTGCAAATTCAAAAAAAAGAACGCTCTTTTCTGATCTTGCTTTTGAGTTTTTACTTTCATTTTAATTACTGCACCCGCCGCCCTGTGCTTTGGATGCAGTAATCAGTTTGTGCCGGTGTATTATTTCAATACAGCCAGGATACCTGCAATAACCGCGAAAAGGGCAACACCCTCAACGAAGGCAGCGGTCAGGATCATGTTGGCACGAATGTCGTTAGCGGCTTCTGGCTGACGGGCAATTGATTCAACTGCACTACGACCAATTTGACCAATACCGATACCGGCACCGATCGCAGCTAAACCGGCACCAATTGCACCACCTAAGTGAGACAAGGATGTGGGGCCGATTTCCAACAAAGTGTTCATTAAAGACATACTGTTTGTTTTTGTTTATGAGTAAAAAACTTATAAGGCAAATTCTTTTTCTTCCCCGTTGTGCGTTGGATGCGGATCGTGCGGATGCGCCGTATCGTGTCCGGTTTCAAAGGCCTGCCCGATGAACACAGCCGTCAGGTTGGTAAAAATAAAGGCCTGAATAAAGGACACCAAAAGCTCAATCAGGTAAATGAAAATGGTAAAGGCCAGCGACACCGGCGAAAAGCCAAGGCCCGCCACCTGGCTCATGGCGCCGAAAATAAAGATCAGCGAAATGAAACAGATAATGACCACGTGCCCGGCCACCATGTTGGCAAAAAGACGGATCATCAACGCGATGGGCTTAATGAACACACCGGCAAACTCCACCGGAATCAGAATCAGCTTTACCGGCAGGGGCACTCCGGGAGGCCAGAAAATATGACCCCAGAAATGACCATTGGTGCTGAACAAAATCACCACCATGGAAATAAACGCCAGCACCAGGGTAAAGGAGATGTTACCGGTTACGTTGGCCGCGCCGGGTATCAAACCCATCAGGTTATTCAGTAGGATGAAAAAAAACACCGTGAGCAAATAAGGCATGTACTTATGGTACTTGCGTCCCAGGTTGGGTTTGGCCACCTCATCGCGGATGAAGGTGATCACCGGCTCAACGGCATTTTGAAAGCCCGTGGGCGCCTGGTTGCCCCTTTGGCTGTACCGGCGGGCCACGCTGGTCATAATGAGAACCAGCAGCGCCGAAGCCAAAAGCATTTGTACCGCATTGCGGGTAAGGGAAAGATCGATCAACTGAATGCTTTCATCCACCGTGCCGTCGGCACGAACCGGATAAACTTTATCGTTGTCGATTTTATACCCATTGTACACGGCATGCCCGTGCTCAAACCGGGAAGACATAAAAACGTCCAGCCCTCTTTCTTTTGAATACAAAATAACCGGCAGGGGCAGGGTTATGGCATGACCGTTAATATCCGCAAAGTGATATTCATGGTTGTCCATAATGTGGTCGATAATCACCTTGGCCGCATCAAGCTTTTCTACTTGTTCAACACTACCCTGACCGCTGTGATCTTCCTGCGCTATTGAAGTATGGGAAAAAGTAAGGGCTAAAACGCTGAAAGCCGCTACCAATAAGCATTTGACACGTCCAATGAGCATAATCTACCCGAAATTTGGCGCAAAGATAAGGGAGGAACACCAAAACTCAGGGCTTATTTAAGAGATAATTATAGATCGCGGCGCCAGCCAAAAAAGGCTGCCCTGCGACACCTGTCCGGTGCCGAAAGGCTAGAAAACCTGATAATAGCGGAGCGGAAGCTCAAAGCTGCCGGAACCGTCGTCGTATTTCTGGTAAATCCACCCGATTCCGGCGGAATAGTAGTTTATCCAGGTGATGTCGTCCCGGTACGCTCCGCCGTTTTCGCTAAGCTGGGTTTTTAAGGTTACCTGGTACACATTGGTGTAGGTTTTTCCGTTTACAGCGACCGTGGCACTGGCGTTGGTGCAGGTGAAGACATAGCGCACCTTGGTTGGAGTGCCGTTCACGGCATCGGAATATTCCGGGGAGGTCCAGGTGTCCCCCGTGGCGAGGCCTTCTTTTAAAAATAAAATGCTGTCCGCTGCCGCATTGTCCAGAAAGACACTGGTGTAGTAATCAATGTAATTGAACTCATAATAGTTGTTACCACTTCTCCGCACGTACAAAGTGTCGTCGATATCGCCGGTGGTATTTTTTTCCTTTAACATTTTATAGATCACGCCGTTGGCCGTGGCCAAACCGGCAATCGACCTTTTCAGGGTATCCCCCATGCCCACCGGCGTGCTGTAGCTCCACCAGCTGTTGTCCGTTAAAATAAAATGATCTCCCGTGGCCGGATTCGCCCCCTGGGGCAAAACAGTGATCCGAACCAAACACAGGCTGTCCCCAAACGACACGGTAAACACATCGTCGCTTTCAACCAAAGGGGTGCCAGCACCCTGCAACCGCACCGTGTTGGTGCCGGAGCTGCCGAACCGTCCCTGTCCCTTAAACCAATAGCCATTCACCGTGTCGGTAGTGATGTTGTAATAGCCGGTTTGGCTGATGTCCAGCGTAACCTCTATGTAATTGGTGTCGGCCAAGGCCTGGCTTGCTATGTAGCTGCCGTTGACGGTCTTGGGCAGGCAATCGCCCAAGTCGTTTTGCAAAGAACCCTTGGCGGGCTGACCAAGTTCGGAGCTATATTCTTTTTGACAGGAATAGAAAAAAAGGATGATGATCAGGGTGAGTAGGTTGCGGCTCATAACCGGTTAGCTATTTAAACTAAATCTAACGATTATTTTTCAATAAGAGAAAACGATTAGCCGACAATGTTTTGCTTTTGCCCGTGCCCAAAAAAGCGCTGCCGCCTGTACGTGCAAAACGGGCTGCTAGACCGCCAGGGTTCTTTTTTCAAACTGCATTTGGTGCAGCCGGGCGTAAAAGCCCCCCTTCGCCAAAAGCTCGTTGTGCGTACCCACTTCCTTGATTTCCCCCTTGTCCAGCACAATGATCTTGTCCGCCCTTTGAATGGTGGAAAGCCGGTGGGCAATCACAATAGAGGTTCTGCCCGCAATCAGGGTATTGATTGCTTTTTCAATCATTTGTTCGCTTTCCGTGTCCACCGAAGAAGTGGCCTCATCTAAGATCAAAATGGAGGGGTTATAAAGCAGGGCCCGGATAAAGGAAAGCAATTGCCGTTGGCCCACAGAAAGGGTGGCTCCTCTTTCCATTACATTGTACTCGTAGCCTCCCGGCAGTTGCAAAATAAAATCGTGCATGCCGATTAGCCGGGCAGCCTCGTACACCTTTTCTCTGGAAATCTCCGGGTTCATCAGCGTAATGTTGTCCATGACAGAACCGGAGAACAGGAACACGTCCTGCAACACCACTCCAATGCTTTTGCGCAGCGTGTCCAAATCATAATCCTCCACCCGAACGTCGTCAATTTTTATTTGCCCCCGGTTGATTTCGTACAAGCGGTTCAGCAGGCTAATAATCGTTGTTTTGCCGCTTCCCGTATGTCCTACGATGGCAATGGTTTGCCCCGGTTCGGCCAAAAAGGAAACATTTTTTAGCACCGGGTGTTTTTCATCATACCCAAAATACACATGATCAAACTCCACCTTTCCTTTTACCTGCGCCGGCTGATAACTGCCCTGCACCTTGACCACATCGTTGTTATCCAGCACCTTAAACACCCTTTCGCTGGCAATCATGCCCATCTGCAACACATTGAACTTGTCGGCAATCACCCGCAAGGGCCGGAAAATCAGATTGAGATATTGCACAAAAGCAATGATCTTACCGGGCTGCGGCGCCTGTGTGTCCAGGATTTCCTTGGAAACCCACCACACCACCAGCCCCGTGGCCAGGGCCAGAACGATTTCCACAATGGGAAAGAAAACCGAATACGCAAAAATGGCCTTGATGTTGGCGTCCCGGTGTTCTTTATTAATGAGCTTAAACTTATCGCCTTCCCTTCTTTCCGCGACAAAGGCCTGCACGATGTTCATGCCGGTAATGTGCTCCTGCACAAAAGCATTCAGATTGGAAACCGCATTCCGCACCCGGTGGAAAGACTTGTTGACACTTTCTTTAAAATAATAGGTGGCAATGAGAATGATGGGAAAGGGAATGAGGCAAATCAGGGTCAGCTGCCAATCGGTCCACAACATAATGCCCAGCACACACAAAATGGAAAGCAAATCGGCAATAATGGGAATCAGGCCATCGGCAAAAATATCGTTGATGCGTTCAATATCGTCTACGGTTCGGGTGGTCAGGGTTCCAATGGGGGTTTTGTCAAACTGACGTAGGTTCAGGTGCAACACTTTTTTAAAAACCTTGATGCGGATGTCTTTCACCACCACCTGGCCCAGCCAGGTGGTGATGTAGGAAAAATAAAACCGCAGGCCGGTTTCCAAAAGCAAAAAGCCGATTTGGATAAGGGTGATGTAAATCAGCCAGTCGTAGTTTTTCCCGGCAATGAATTTGTCGACTGTGTGTTGGATGAGGTAGGGCCGCACCGGAGTAAAGGCGGCCAAAACCACGGCCAGCACAATAGACCAGATAAATATTTTTCGGTAAGGCCGTGTGAATTGTAAAACTCTTTTTAAAAGGGCTGTATCAAACGTTTTTTTAGCGGTACTCAATTCCGTTGCTTTGCGGTAAAGTTACTGGCAATCAGGCATCAGGAATTTCCTTTTGTCACATTGCCTTCATTATTAGCCCCCTGTTAACGATCCGGCCCTGGCCCGACCAGAGTCACGGATGAGCCGGGTTTAGTCTTCATCATCGGGGTCTTCGCCCATGGCCAGTTTATAGGCTTTGATAAAAATAGCACCCAGGTTTTTATAGGGCGGAATATAATCTTCAAAACCCTCGATCCTGCCGGCCTTGGCCTTGAACTCACTCCAAAAAGGCATCCAGTCAATATTGGAGCCCACCCGCAGCTTTTCGTTCAGCATGTCGATAAAGGGCTGGTTGATGACCTGCTTGCCGATCTGCTTGGAAGCAATGATGTGGGCATCGGGGGCGTGCTTTAGCACATCGTGGATCAAATGATAGCCACCGCACGAGCCCAAAAAAACAATTTTGGCGGCCGGCCGAATCTGCTCAATCGTGTAGGGCGCATAATAGCTGTGACCGCGGTGAATGACGATTGTGGGTTCTATGCCTTTTTGCTGCAGATAGCTGTTTAATGACTGCTGGGCCTTGTCCAGTTCTCCGGACTGTTCATCCAGAGGCTTGTTGGCATAAATGGCGATGGGTTTTCCCCGGGTGGAGGCAAAAGCAATCCAGTACTTGTTGTCTTCAATTTTTTTCCAGTTGCCGCTGGAAAACTGCGGCACAAAACCCCGGTAGCTCACCCGGCCGTCTTCGTCGCCATAGAAGAAAACCTGGGTTACAACCCGGTGTGCCGAATCTGCCACCAGGGCTTCGTAATTGATATTATACACGGGCGGAATGCCAAACTCCGCCGAAAGGTTTATGGAGCTATCGGTAGCCGATTGAAATAATTTGTACAGCAGGTTATAGATCACCATCCCCCGCTTGTTGCCGGCGGCTACGTTTTTGTCGTAATTCAGTTTTACGTTGTTGAGCATTTCCACCGCAACCGGCTTTAGGGTTTCATCCACGCTGGCATAGGAATCGGCCACGTCCACACCGTCTTCCAGCCCTTGGGAGGATTCCAGGTTGTTGACAAAGGCTCGCATCAGGGTTTGGGCTTGTTGTTTATCGGGGAAGCTGTTTAAAAAATTACCCAGGGTATTGTACCCGGCTGCTATTTTAATAAATTTTTTAAACCGGTCAAAGCCAACACTCATCAGCAAGGAATCGCCCCGGTTGCCGATTTTTTGCATCATCAGCGGATAAATACCGTATACGTAGCTGGACGTATACATTTCCGTTTCGCCGGCAATCACCAGGTAGTACAGTTCCTGCGGCGTTAGCTGCTGCAAGATTTGGAAACGGACGGCATTGGGCGATTCGTGCAAGGCATTGATCTCTTTGATAAATATATCCCGTCCTTTTTTTTCCAACATCCGCGACAGGGCTTCCATTTCCAGGATTTTTTCGCCCTGCAGCGACCGCTGAACATAATCCATTTTTGTTTTTACCAGCAGCTTATAGTACCGGGCATCGTTTTCCTTTACCGCATCAATATCACTCAGCTTCATATTTCCCTTGATCAGGTTGTCTAAAAAAGGAAAATAAAGCTGTCCGCTGCCGCTGCTGGTAGCCATTTTGGAAACGGTTTGAATAAAGGGATCATCCACCTTGCGGATGGCATATCCCAGGCGGTTGTTGGCGGCGGCATAATCGTACAAATGCCGGGGATATTTATAACCCGCCACTTTGATCAGGCTGTCCCGAAAGGGAAGATCGGGGTTATCTCTTAAAGTGATAAAGATCTTCTCGGGGTGTAATAGACAATATTTGCGCAGCAGGATGTGTTGTGCATTTTTCAAGCCGGGGTTGCGGTCAAACGCCTGGCTGGCCACCAATAGTTTTCCTACTTCGTAGGGGGTTTGCTCCACAATCAGCTCTATCGACTCGCCTTTTTTATCGTCTTCCATGGCGGTTTCAAAAGCTGTGAGCAATTCCGGCAGGCGGGAAGGAGTAAACTGCCGGCCGCGGTACTCCACAATGAAGTTTTTAAGAATCCGCTCCACACCCAATAAATAAGCTTTTTTCTTTTGGTCGCCTATTGTAGAGTCTGTTTCAATCTTGCACTGGAGCGCATCAATTCCTTGCGTGAGTGTTTGGGTAACAAAATAGTTAACGTCCTCGTTGTTGCCGGCATTAAAGAGCTGATCACCCTTACCATCGGCTTTTAGTGCATTTTTTTGTTCGCGGTCAATCCGGTCGTGCCACAGAGCCCGGCCAATAGGTGGTTTGCAATCTTTATTGGTTTGGGCATACAAATGCAGGCTCATCAAAAATGGCAAACCGGTAAAAAGTAATCGTAAGGTTGGAACCATGCGCCTCATCATACAAATTTAATACCTGAACTTATAATCCTTCGTTAAGCATCAAAACCACCTAAAAGACAAAAAACAAGGCAACCAGGTTGCCCGCTGCCCATCCAGACTGCAATTCATTAATTTTTTATTAAGTCTTTGTTACCCTGATCAGCATTCGCCCCGAATAACCCCCATTTCCTGTAGGTTTGCGGCAAAGAAAAGGTCATGGATTCTAAGGGAAGAAAAGTGTTAATAGCCGACGATGAGCCGGACATTCTGGAAATATTAAAATATAATCTGGAAAAAGAAGGCTACCAGGTTATTACCGCCAAAGACGGCGACGAAGCCATTGACACAGCCAGGCTGACACAGCCCGAATTGATTGTTTTAGACATGATGATGCCCAAAAAAAACGGCATAGAGGTTTGCGAAATCCTAAGAGCACAGCCCGCCTTTAAAGATACGCTGATCATGTTTTTGACCGCACTGAGCGATGAAGATACCCAACTGAAAGGGTTCAGCACCGGCGCCGATGATTACGTGAGCAAGCCGGTAAGCCCCAATGTTTTTGTCAGCAAGGTCAACGCCCTTTTTAGAAGGGTAAAAAAACCCACAAGCCGCATCATCACCATTGACAACCTTATTATTGATCCGGAAAAATTTCTGGTGGAATACGAAGGCAAGGAAATTATGCTGGCGAAAAAAGAATTTGAATTGCTTTACCTGCTGGCCACCAAGCCGGGCCGCGTTTTTTTGCGCAATGAAATTTTAAGCCAGGTATGGGGCAACGATGTGATTGTGGGCGACCGCACCATTGATGTCCACATCCGCAAGATCAGGCAAAAACTGGGTATTGACTGCATTACCACCGTAAAAGGGGTTGGCTATAAGTTTGAGCTCTAAGCCTCTTGATCCCAAACAAGAAGTATAGGAAGACCTTTTATTTTTTCAACGATGGCTATGTCCTACAACGGGAAACTGCCGGCTTGAAAGTCTGATTTCTGCCGGCCCTGGCTATACTGTTTGGCCGCTATCCGATATTTTCGTAAGATAACATCATGTTTGACAAGAAAAATCTCTCCCCCAAAAGACTTTCGGCGTTTACGGCCCTGATTCTTTCCATCCCCATCAGCCTGGGCATTTTTATTTTGCAAAAGGACTGGATGGATGGTCTGATTGCCTTTGTCCTCATTTTTACCGGCAGCTACCTGCTTATTTTATCCATCATCCGCAACTTTATTTACCGGCAGATCAAACTGATTTACAAATTCATCAACCAAACCAAGGCCAGCAAGAAAGAAGAAATGTATTACAAATACATTTTGCCCCGCAAGAGCATTGCCGAAGTAAGAGAGGATGTAGAAAACTGGGCCCAGCAGCGCAGCCGGGAAATAGAAATGCTCCAAAAAAACGAAGCGTTCCGAAAAGAATTTCTGCAAAACCTGTCGCACGAATTCAAAACGCCGGTTTTTGCCATCCAGGGTTATGTGGACACCTTGCTGCAGGGCGCCATGGACAATCCCGAAACCAATAAGCGCTTTTTGGAAAAAGCCGGGAAAAACGTTGAACGCCTCGTCAACCTGATTCGCGACCTGGACGAAATTTCAAAACTGGAAAGAGGCGAGATCAAGCTGCACAAACACAGTTTTGTGATACAGGATGTGGTCAAAGAAGTATTTGAGGCCCTGTCCTGGAAGGGTGAGCAAAAACACATTTCTTTTTCCATTAAAAAAGGATGCGAAAAACCCCTGGTGGTGTATGCGGACAAGGAAAAAATAAGACAGGTGGTCACCAACCTGGTGGACAACGCCATCAA
>JAEVYV010000176.1 GCA_023392575.1 Bacteroidota bacterium
AACCAAGGATGCCCGCAAGCGGGATAACAAAGCCGTAGTGGAACTGGCCAACGTTTTGGAAGGAAAACTCCTGAGTATTGACATGCGTCAGGACGTAGCGTAACGAATGAACGGTTCAAAGCCAGTGCCTATGATGGCTTTGCACTTCTATCCTTTCTGCCACCGCGGGCTTCCCAACGACTCCAGAATGGTGCAATAACTTATGTAGCGGTCTTCATCTATTTCCCCACCCATCACAGCCTGTTTTACCGCACATCCCGGTTCGTTCACGTGCAGGCAGTTGTTAAACTGACAATCGTTCAATCTTTTGCGCATTTCGGGAAAATACCCCGAGAGCTCTTCCTTCTCCACATTCACCAACCCAAACTCCTTCATTCCCGGCGTATCAATGATCCTTCCGCCAAGGGGCAGATCGTACATTTCGGCAAAGGTGGTGGTGTGTTGGCCCTTGCCGCTCCAACCGCTGACGTTCTGGGTCCGCAGCTGCAGGTGCGGCAATACCGCGTTGATAAACGTAGACTTGCCCACGCCGCTATGACCGCTAATCAGGGTTGTTTTGTCGGTTAAAAACTCCTTTATTTTTTCCAGACCGCTGTTTTGCTTCAGGCTGACGCCCACAACCGCATAGCCAATGTTTGTGTAAACCTCGCTTAGCTTTTCCAGTTTTTGCAGGTCCTTTTCTTTGTACAAATCCAGTTTGTTGAACAGCAGAACGGCCGGCACATGATACATTTCGCAGACCACCAAAAACCGGTCGATAAAGCCCTGCGAGGTGCGGGGTTCTTTTAGAGTGGCAATCAACAGCGACTGATCAATATTGGCCGCCACAATGTGCTGCTGGCTTTTTACCTTGGGCGATTGCCGGTTTATGTAATTGCGGCGTTCATGAATGCCGGTGATGGTGACCGATTGCTCGTTTTCATTTTCCAGGTCAAAGTCCACCACATCACCTACGGCTATGGGGTTGGAGGAGGTGATCCCTTCCAGTTTAAACACCCCTTTCATACGGGCATTCCAGGTTTTACCCTTTTCATCCTTCACCTGATACCAACTGCCTGTAGATTTGTAAACGAGTCCTTGCATGATTAGGGGAATGTACGCAATAAAGTGTATCTCAAAATTATTTCCAAAGCCAGGAAAAATAACGCAGCCAGAAGAAAATAAACAAACTGCTCATCAAAGCGTTCCTTGGTCACTACTTCCACATCGGATTTTTCCATCTTATCGATCTGCCGGTAAATGGTCTGCAGGCTTTCTTCGTCGGTGGCCCGAAAATACAGGCCGCCGGTTTGGGTGGCAATCCGCTTCAGCAGGGCTTCGTCCAAAAAAGCACTGCTGCCCGAGCGGCTGACGCCTTTTTCTTGCACGGTTTGACTGCCCACCGCTCCCATGCCAATGGTGTATACCTTCACGCCTTTTGCCTTGGCAATTTCAAGGGCGGTCAGGGGGTCAATGATCCGGGTATCGGGGGGTTGCTCGTTTCCATCGGTCAACAAAATGATGATCTTGCTTTTTGCCTTGCTGGAAGAAAGCCGCTCCACCGATTTGGCCAGCCCTTCGCCAATCACCGTACCGTCTTCCAGCATTCCCGAAGTAAGGCCCCGGATCTGCTCCAGCAAACCGGCATGATCGGTGGAAAGAGGAAACTGCGTAAAACTTTCACCGGCAAAAATCACGAGGCCAATCTGG
This sequence comes from Bacteroidota bacterium, assembly GCA_023392575.1. GTDB lineage: Bacteria > Bacteroidota > Bacteroidia > Chitinophagales > Chitinophagaceae > Flavisolibacter. Next base: position 1,690 of record JAEVYV010000176.1, read on the forward strand.
TCCACCGGCCGGCTCTTTACAAATTCAGCAGCCATTTGGCGGGACACGGCCAGGCGGTTTGGGGTAAAATCTTTCGACAGCATGCTGCCGCTGACATCCATGCACAAAATGATATCGATGCCTTCTCCTTTGGTGCGGCTTTGCACATTGCGGATCTGCGGACGGGCCAGGGCCAAAATCACACAGCCTATGGCCAGCAACCGCAACCAAAAAGGAAGGTGCAACATGAGGTTTCTGGCCGTTTTGGTTGTAAACGCAGCGGCAGAGGAAACAATAAACGAAGATTTGGAGGCTGCAGCCGTTCGAAAATGCAAAAAGGCCACCACCGGCAAAATGCCCAAAAAAGGCAGCACCCACACATTGGCAAACTCAATATTTTGAAACCAGTCGTACAGCATTATTTTAAATTCTCAATGGAGATGATGTTTTTTTCAATCACGGCAATGGCCGCTTCGTTTTCTTGTACCTGCGGCTGATACCGGGCAAATTTCACCATGTCGCTCAGGCGCAATGCTTGCACCAGTTGGTGATACTGATCGGTAGGCAATTGCAGTTCTTTGATCTGCAAAGAAAGATCGTCGGTTGTTTTTGAAAACGACTGAATGTTTTTCCGCTTTAGCAGGTATTCCCGGAAAATATCCACCAGTTCGGTATACAGGTATTTTGCTTCGTTGCCCGCCTTGAGCTTTCCCAATCTTTTCAAAGCATGCTGATACGCATCTTCGGGTGGGGCAACCGGAGCCTCTGGTTTTTTTTCTTTGGGCGGAAAGAACAACAAAAACAAGGCGATCAAAACCGCCAGGGCAACCAGGTACCAGTACCAGTTGGAGGCCAGTGGTTTTTCCACTTCAATAATGTCTTTGATATCGTTGTAGGGCTGGTCGGGCGCCATGGGCGTATAGCCCACAGCAATCACCACCGGTTTTGTTTTACCGCCGGCAAAAGAAAAAGCCGGAATGGCCCAGCGGCCACTGTCCCAACTGGTGAGGGTAAGGGTTTGCTGTAGAAACAACCCTTCGGTGGTTTGCTGGCTGTCGATCTTTGAGCGCTGCAGTATTTCAAAATGCGGAAAGCTATCCACCACAAACCACCCAGCGCGGGTGTTTTTTTTAAGGACCGCTTTTAAATAAAGCTGCACCTGTTCGCCAATCAGTATTTTTTGTTTGTCGGTGGTGGCAGAAACCGCCGGGCTTTGGGAAAAGCCGGTACCGCCAAGGTTGATCAATAGGATGACAAGGAAAAAAAGCTGCTTCATTATTTGTTCCTGCTGATAAAAAATCGTTGTAACACTTTTACATAATCCTCATCGGTGCGTACATGCAACAGATCGCAGCCGGCCTTGCGAAAGGTTTCTTTGGAATAATCGGCCACGCGGAAAAACTCCTTTTCATATTCATAGCGCACAAAGCTGCTGTTGGTGTCCACCCATTTTTGCTGGCCGGTTTCGGCGTCTTCAATACGCAACAAACCCAGCCTGGGCAAGGTTCGATCCATGGGATCATAGAGCTTAATGCCCACAATATCGTGTTTGTTTCCCGACACCCGCAGGGCGTCCTGATAATTGGTATCGATAAAATCGCTCAAAATAAAGGCGATGCTTTTTTGCCGGGTGGTGTTGTTGAAATAACGCAGGGCTGTGGTGAGCTGCGTTTGCTTTTTGGCCGACTCCACCGACAACAACTCCCGGATGATGAACAGGGCATGCTGCTTTCCCTTTTTGGGTGGAATGTATCTTTCAATTTTATCGCTGTAAAAGATCACACCTATTTTATCGCCGTTGTTGACGGCCGAAAAAGAAAGCACGGCGGCAATTTCGGTGGCCACATCTTTTTTCGATGCGTGAACAGTGCCGAACAAAGAGCTGGCGCTTATGTCGATCAAAAGCATTACGGTTAGCTCCCGCTCTTCTTCAAACATTTTACTGAACGGATGGCCAAACCGGGCCGAAACATTCCAGTCAATAAACCGGATGTCGTCACCGGCCGAATATTCCCTCACTTCTTTAAAAGACATGCCCCTTCCCTTAAACGCACTGTGGTATTCGCCGGTGAACAGGTCTGCCGCCAGCCTTTTGCTTTTGATTTCCAGCTCCCGGACTTTTTTCAATATTTCCGCTGTTGTTAGCATGCTGTTTCTATACCCGGTCACGCCACTGGCGTGCCCCTACGGGAGGTTAATTTTTTGGATAATCTTGTCGATCACATTCACCACATCCACATTTTCGGCTTCGGCTTCGTAGGTCAGTCCAATGCGGTGCCGCAACACATCATTACTAATGGCCCTCACATCTTCGGGGATTACATACCCGCGTTTGTTTAAAAAGGCCTGTGCCTTGGCGGCCACTGCCAGGTTGATGCTGCCCCGGGGCGAGGAGCCGTAGGAGATCAGCGGCCTGAGCTCATCCAACTGGTATTCTTCGGGGTTGCGGGTAGCAAACACAATATCCAGGATGTACTGCTCCACCTTTTCGTCCATGTATATATCCCGAACCATTTGCCGGGCACTCAAAATCTCGCTTACCGAAACCACCTGGCTAACAGCGGGTGCGTTCATCCCCTGCACGTTCTGACGGATGATCATTTGTTCTTCCTGACGCGAAGGATAACTCACCACCACCTTCATTAAAAAACGGTCCACCTGGGCTTCGGGCAAGGGGTAGGTCCCTTCCTGCTCCAACGGGTTTTGCGTGGCCAAAACCAAAAACGGTTCGTCCAGTTTATAGGTGGTATCGCCAATGGTTACCTGTCGTTCCTGCATGGCTTCCAGCAAGGCGCTTTGCACCTTGGCCGGCGCCCGGTTGATTTCATCGGCCAGGATAAAATTGGCAAAGATGGGGCCCTTGCGCACCACAAACTCATTGCGCTGCTGGTTGTAGATCATGGTGCCGATGACGTCGGCGGGCAACAGGTCGGGGGTAAATTGAATGCGGCTGAATTTTGCATGAATGGCTTGCGACAGCGATTTGATGGTGAGGGTTTTGGCCAGCCCCGGCACGCCTTCCAAAAGCACGTGGCCGTTGCTCAACAGGCCAATCAGCAAACGATCAAGCATATACGATTGACCAATGATTACCTTGCCCACTTCGTTTCTAAGGGTATCCACAAACCTGCCTGCGTAACTTATCCGTTCGTTTAACTGACGAATGTCATCTGCGGTTTTAATCATAGTTGAAATTTAGATCTTTGATTAACGAGCTGTGCACTAGCAAATAATTTGCCGTAAAGTCAAAATTCCTGATATTTTAACCAATATTAGTTCCAAAACCCCGTTTACTAAAAAAATACCCGAAAGCATCCGTACATGGCCCAAGTTTTATACGGTAGTTTATTTACTGAAAATTTCCTTTATGAAACATCTCCTCCCAACCATTGCTGTTTGCCTTGCTTTTGCTGCCTGCACTAAAAACAATTCGAACACCAACGAACCCACCAAAACCGATCTGATTACCAGTGGTCCCTGGAAATACGAGGACGCCGGAGCGGATGCGGACCGAAACGGTACCATTGACCTGAGCATCACTTCTTCCATTCCCGCCTGTGTGCTGGATAATACCCTAAACTTATCGGCCGATGGAACCGGCACCGTTGACGAGGGGGCCAGCAAATGCAATGCTGCAGATCCGCAAACCAATGCCGTTACCTGGAGTTTTGCCAACAACGAATCGGCACTAAACATCGGGGGCAGCGGCGTCATTGGCATTTCGGGGCAATTTAAAATCCTCACCCTTACGGCCACCAGCCTAACTCTTTCAAAAGACACCACCTTTCAGGGCCTTTCCACCGCAATGGTGGTAAAACTTAAACATTGATCAGGACAGGTATTTTGCCACAATCGGCAGCCTTCTGCCGATCCCAAATGCCTTGGAACTGACCCGGATGATGGGACAGAATTGATTGCGCTTGTATTCGTTCATGTTCACCAGCCGCAGGATGCGTTTGACCAGGGCAGGATCGTAACCTTGTGCGATAATTTCTTTGGGGCCCTGGCGGAGTTCAATGTATTGGTAAAGCACTTTGTCCAAAACAGCATAATCGGGCAGGCTATCGCTGTCTTTTTGATCGGGCCTTAATTCCGCCGATGGCTCTTTTGTAAGGATATTATTGGGGATGAGCTCTTCTTTTTTGTTGATGTACCTACCCAAGGCATAGACCTGCATTTTGTACAAATCGCCCAGCACACTCAATCCCCCGGCCATATCGCCGTACAGCGTCCCATAACCCGTTGCCAGCTCGCTTTTGTTGGAGGTATTCAAAAGAATGTATCCAAATTTGTTGGCCAGCGTCATCAACAAATTACCCCGGGTACGGGCCTGGGTGTTTTCTTCGGCCACCCCAAAAGGCAGGTCATGGAACATGGGTTTTAACGCCGTTAAAAACGATTCGTAAATGTTTTTGATGGGAACAATATCGTAGCGGTTTCCCAGGTTTTTACACAACACCTCGGCGTCGCTTACCGAGTGTTCGGAGGAGTACTGGGAAGGCATCAGCAGCACATGCACGTTGTCCCGGCCCAATGCTTCCACGGCCAGGGCCTGCACCACTGCACTGTCCACGCCGCCGCTGGCACCCAGTGTGGCTTTGGAAAAGCCCATTTTGCGAAAATAATCGCGGATGCCCAAAATCAGGGCCTCGTGTATTTCCTGGATGTTCTTGCTGTCGGTTAAATACTCCAGTATATCCCGGTCCCGCCCCACTTCGGAAGCCGAATAGTAATAGCTCTCCCGGGAAAGAGAGGGCTGCACCACACTTGGTTCTGCAAAAGTTGCGGTGGAGGGATTTGTTCCTTCCTGACTGGCCACGGGCCGTTTGTTTGAAAAACCCGCAAAGCCTGTGGAAGCCTGGGCTTTTTCTCTGCCCGGCACCAAGGGCTGGTTCAATTCCTCTAAATCAAACAGGGCATAGTCTTCTTCAAAATACTTCATCTCCTTTACCAAATTGCCGTTCACATCATACACCAGGCTTCCGCCGTCAAAAACAATTTCGGTTTGCGAGCCAATGGTGTTGCAATACAACATCGGCAGTCCGTATTTTTCTGTGTGGGCCTTCACGATGCTTCGGCGCACCACATCGGCCGCATAATTATAGGGCGAAGCCGAAAGGTTCAGCATGACGTCCGGCTGTTCTTTTACCAGGATTTCCATGGGGGTGATGCGGTACAGCGGGTTGTCGCCCAGGTTCCAGATGTCCTCGCAAATGGTAACGGCTAGTTTTTTTCCCTTGAAGTCAATGCACTTCCATTGGAAAGCGGCTTCAAAATAGCGGTTCTCGTCAAACACGTCGTAGGTGGGCAACAGGGTTTTGTGCACCTCCGCTTTTATTTGTTTTTCGTGCAGCAAAAAAACAGCGTTGAACAAATCCTTGCCCTCTTTTTGGGGATTGCGGGCCGGACTGCCCACCAGCACGCCAATGTCATCGGCATGTTCTTTTATGATATCAATGGTTTGGTAGCACTGATTGACAAAATCATCAAATTCCAAAAAATCCCGGGGCGGATAGCCGCACACACACAACTCCGAAAACAGCACCAGATCCGCACCCGCCTGTTTGGCCCGGGCAATGCCGTCTATAATTTTCCGTGCGTTTTCCTCAAAATTTCCAATGTGATAGTTTTGCTGCGCTAAGAAAATCTTCATCTTCGTTAATTATTCTGTGAAATCAAAGTTCCGTAATAAATCATTAAACCACCATGCGTCAACTAACAATCGTGATCGCCGCCGCCCTTGTTTTTTTTTCCTGCAACACGGAAAAAAACAAGCCAGATGTGTCCCGCATCAAAGTGGATTTTACCCTGGAGCGTTTTGAACAAAGTTTTTTTAAACTAGACACCAATCACCTGGCTGAAGGATTGGGCCGGCTGCAGCAGCAGTTTCCCCAATTCTATCCGTTTTATGTGCAACAGATTTTACGGGTGCCGCTGGCAGATGCCGCTCCGGTGATCCGGCAGATCGTTACCAGCTACGCTCCCATCAACGACTCCATTCAAAAAAAATACAACAATCTGAACTGGCTGAAGGACGAACTGACCCGCGGTTTTCAATTCGTAAAATATTACTACCCTTCTTACAAAGTGCCCATTGTGATCACCTTCATCGGCACCTTTGATGCGCCTGGCGTTGTTTTGACGCCAAGCTACCTGGGCATTGGGCTGCACCAATTTGCCGGCAAAAATTTTTCGGTTTACAAAGACCCGCAACTGCTGGAGGTTTACCCCGTTTACATTTCCCGCCGCTTCGACAAGGAATACATTCTGCCCAACAGCATGAAGGCTGTGGTAGACGATATTTACCCGGACAGCAGCACAGGCCGCCCCCTGATTGAACAAATGATTGAAAAAGGAAAGCAATGGTATTTGCTGGATCGGTTTTTACCCGACACCCCCGACAGTTTAAAAACAGGTTATACCCAAAAACAGCTGGACTGGGTGAAGGCCAATGAAGGAAACATTTGGGGTTTTTTCACCACCAACGTGGACCTGTATTCCATTGACCCCACCATTATTCAGGATTACCTGGGTGAAGGACCGTTCACACGGGGCATGCCCGAAAGCGCCTCGCCGGGAAACATCGGCCAATGGGTGGGCTGGCAGATCGTGAAAAAGTTTGCGGAGAAAAAACCAGAGCTTACGGTTCAGCAGGTTTTGGAAACGCCGGCAAAAACCATTTTTCAGGAAGCGAAGTATAAACCGAAGTAATATGCTAATATAATAATTTGAGAAGATGCTAATAAAGTTGCTTTTTGCTGAATAGAATTACCGAGTGTACAAGAGTGCGACGCAACAGAAGGAGATAGCAGTAATGCCGCTCAGTACCTAAAATAAAAAAGCTTCGCAACAAACGAAGCCTAAATAAGGTAATAGTTTCACCTTCTACCAACTACTCACCACTCACCTCTCGCTAATTATACTTAAACGGCGTGATCATATCAAAAGCCGGAATGCAGACCTCAAACAACTCCTTGGTGTGGATGTTTTCCATTAAATAGGTTCCGTGCATCCGGCCTATTTCTGTGTGCAGGTTGCACCCGCTCACGTATTGGTATTCTTCGCCGGTGCTGATGACGGGCTGCATGCCCACCACACCTTCACCCTCTACTTCCCGGTAGCTGCCATCGCTGTCGAATATGTACCAATGCCGGCTGTGCAGTTTCACCGGAAAGGAATTATGGTTCTCAATGGTAATACGGTAAGCAAACATAAATTCCGACTGTATGGGATTGGAGTAATCCTGCTGATAGAACGTTTCCACGCTTACTTTAACACCCTCCGAAATCATGCTGGTCATACAATAGATTTTGGTAAATGTAAAACAAAGTTGCTGCCACAAATTATAAACGAATTATTTAGAGTAAAACATTCTACAAGGGTTATTTTTGCGGCACAAAAACCTCAGAGCTATAAACCCGCTGGCCGAATGCATATGAAAACCGGGTTAAACATAGCCATTTGATAATAAATTGTTTACGTATGAAAATAGCAGTTGCAAAAGGCGATGGGATTGGTCCCGAAATTATGGATGCGGTTCTGAACATCTTTAATGCGAACAAGGTAGGTCTGCAGTACGAATTTGTGGAAATGGGTAAATGGGTGTTCGATAAAGGGTTTTCGAACGGCATGACACCAGAAGCGCAGCAAACCATTGAAAGCCTGGGAATTTTGTTTAAAGGCCCTATGGAAACCCCCAAGGGCAAAGGGGTGAAAAGTGTGAACGTAACCGCCCGCAAAACCTGGAACACCTACGCCAACAAAAGAGTGTTTCAAACGCTTCATGGCGTGGATACGGTTTTCAGCAAGGCCGGCATTCCCATTGATGTAACCATTGTACGGGAAAACATTGAAGATACATATGGCGGCATTGAACACATGCTGACCCACGACGTAGCCCTCAGCCGCCGCTTCATTACACGGCCGGGAAGCATGCAGGTCATCCGCTATGCTTTTGAAATGGCCCGGCAAAAAGGCGCCCGAAGAATTACCTGCGGCCACAAAG
>JAEVYV010000210.1 GCA_023392575.1 Bacteroidota bacterium
GGTTTTGCAAATGCAGGGGAACGGCTCCGTGGTCAACCCCATGGTGGAGTTGATGGGGGGGCGGCACACCGCCGGCTTTTGCCTGAAAAACGACTATTGCCCCGACAAGGACTTGTTTTTGGAATACCCCGAAGGCATTCACGAAATAGAACGCCATTTGCGGCTGATGAATCATTTGGGAATCGAATCAGCCGGCACCCACCTGGAGTTTCCCCTGTATAAAACCGATTACGAGGAGTTTGAGCAACTGGGCCTGCCCGTTATGCCAGGTCGTTATGTCTGTGTGCACCCGGGCTCCAGGGGTGCCTGGAGGCAATGGCCGCCGGTACATTTTGCTGCCCTGGCCAATTACTGTATCCGACAGAGCTATGCCGTGGTGCTGACAGGAACCAAAGAAGAGGAGGAGGTTGTGCAGCAAACGGCCCAATACCTGGATGCACCGCCGGTGCTGGCTGCCGGCAAAACCTCGCTGGGAGCAGTAGGTGTTTTGTTGCAACAGGCGGCGCTGCTGATCTCCAACTGCACGGGCGTTTCACACATGGCGGCGGCTTTTGAAACCCCCAGCATTGTCATCAGCATGGACGGGGAGCCGGAGCGCTGGGCTCCCTTGAATACGGCCCGCCATCGCACAACGGATTGGACAAAGAACCCCGATTTTGAATCGGTCCAGGAATCTCTAAAAAACCTTCTCGGGAGTTTGGAAGGGAATCAGCTCGGGAATCAAGCAGTCGGCCGCTCTATCGAGCACCTCCCGCACGGCCTGCACAATGGCTGAGGGCATGACCATGGGCTGGTTTTGGGGGTGGAGGTGTTGGTAAACAAACTGTAATACTTCGTTTGGACTTCTGTCTCCTTCGGGAACATCATACCACAACAACTTTCCGGTAGCCATCCAGGGTGTGTGCTGGGGATTGCTTAAGGCATACAATACAACTACCGGTGTCTGAACCGCCGCGGCAATGTGTATGGTGACGGTATTGACCGACACCACCAGCGGGGCTTTTTTAACGAGGGTAATAAATTCCTCCAGGGGTAAGAGACCGGCGGTGTTAAATGCCTGTGCGCCTATTTTTTGTTGCAGATCGGCGATGTTTGCCCTTTCTTTTTTATTACCGGTGAGGATGACCTGGTAGCCCAATTGCTGTATGATCTTTTTTCCTGTTTCCTCCCACAGGTGTTTGGGGTATTCTCTCTTTTTTTCACTGACGCCAGCATGTACCAACAGCCAGGGGCGCTGCAAATTCACTCCGAATGAGGCCAGTTTTGCGCTTAGGGCCGGCCATGAGTTGGGTGCTGCCTTCAGATGCATTCGCTTGTCCTGTGCTACGGCGCCTATGGTCTTTACCAGGTTCAAATCCCTTTGTACCTGGTGCTGCACCAGGCGGTATGGTTCTTTGTCGGGCACCCAATGGGTCAGCAGGTGATAGGGGTTCTCCCGGCAATAGGCAAGTCTGTTGGGAATGCCTGCCAGCCAGATCAGCAAGGCAGCGGGCAGCGGGTTTTGGCTGAAAACCGTAAAGATGACGGCGGCATCAAACTGCTTTTGTTTGAGGTGTTCGACCAGATGAAAAAAATCATCCGTTTGGTTGGTTTCCCCGGTCTTCACCCAGGGTACGTTCCATGGAATCACTTCATCAATGAATGGAAGAAAAGGAACAAGGGCCGCCGCCATAGAAGAAGTGAGCAGGGTAAGGCTGCATCCAAAACTTTCTTTGAGGGCCCGCATGGCCGGGGAAGACATCAACAGGTCGCCCATGTTATCGGGGCGAATGCACAAAATATTTTTACAGCCTTTCCAGTCGCTCATGGTTCTGGTGTTTTTTTGCACAGGCTTTGACCACAGCGGCGGCCTCTCCAACACTGCGTACCACATAATCGGGTATGCGAAGTGAGGAAACCTGCCATTCCGTTTCGTTGCCGTTATTCACTAAAATGGTTTGGCAGCCGGCTTTTTTGCCAGCCTCAACATCGTGCAGAATATCGCCGATCATCCAGGACCGGCCCAGGTCAATGTCAAAATCATGGGCTGCTTTTAAAATAAGCCCAGCCTGGGGTTTGCGGCAGGCACAACGCTGTGCATAGGGGCTGCGTGTTGCCTGGGGGTGGTGCGGACAGTAATAAAAGCCGTCTATTTCCGTCCGGTAGGGCGCCAGCAGGCTCTTTATCTTATCCCGTACGGGCCCAAGTTCGGTCTCTTCAAAATAGCCCAGGGCAATGCCCGGCTGGTTGGAAACGACAATAAGCAAATAGCCCAGTTGTTTGATTTGTTGAAGGCCACGGCCGGTTGCTTCGTCCACGGTAATCAGATCTGCATCCACATTGTACGGTATGTCGGGTATTAGTGTGCCGTCTTTATCAATAAAGACCGCTGCCTTTTTCTCTGGTTTCATAAACGGAATGTTCATTTTGTTTTTTTGAGGGCGGCTTTAGCCTGGGGCATATGGTATACCGGCGCCATTTTTTCGCTTTGTTCCGCTCTGCCGGTTGCCCGTTCTACTTCCTCGTACACATTGGCTATTGCCTGCGCCACCCGGTTCCAGGTAAACAGGCTGTGTACCCGGCGCAGGGAATTGACCTGCATTTTTTTGATCAGGTGCGGATTGGCAAACAGGTGGTCAATTTTTTTGGCCAACTCTTTGGGATTTCGGGGTGGCACCAGGTAGCCGGTTGCACTGTGCTTGACGCTGAATTTTATCCCCCCTACATTGCTGCCAATAACCGGTGTGCCGCAGGCCATGGCTTCCAGAGGGGTGATGCCAAAGGGCTCATACCAGGGGGTAGTGATGAACAAATCGGCTGCGGAATAATAATACTTCAATACCTCCCGGTTGCGACGGCCCACAAAACTAACCCGAGAAGAAACCCCTTCTTTTTCGGCCAGTTTCTGCAACCGCCCTATTTCAGCGCATTTTTTCCCATCCGGTTCTTCGCTGTCGCCTCCTACCACCAGCAAACGAATTTTATTTTTTTGATGCCTGAGATAAGGCAGGGCTTCAATCACCGTATCGATTCCCTTGCGGGGCACCATTCTTCCCAGTTGCAATAAAATGTTTTCGTCCTGATCCAAGCCCAGGTAAGAACGGGCGATGGAACGGTTGACCGGATAAAATTCGGAAGGGCAGAAGCCACAGGGCACAATGGTAATGGCGGCTGGAGGAACATGATAGAGGTTTACCAGATCCTCTTTGTCCTGGGGGCATTCGGCAATCACCCGGGCCGCCCGGGCGGCGGTTTCTTCTTCAATCGGCAGCCGCTCGGTGGGGAATTTGTCCTGCTCTTTTTGGTGCAGCCGCCGCACCTGTCCCAAAGCATGAAAGGTTACCACGTAGGGAATGTCCATGATCTCTTTAAGCTCCATGGCCACCAGCGCCGACATAAAAAAATTGGCATGTACCAGGGTATAGCACACATCTTCTCCTTCCATGAAACGCATCATGTTTTTTCGAAACTCTGTCATGTAGGGTAGCAGCTCTTCTTTGGGAACCGTGCTTACCGGGCCGGCCTTGATGTGAATGATCCGTACCTGCGGCAGCCAGGGCACCACCTGGGGAAGGGCCGGGTCTTCCCACCGGGTATAGACATCTATCCCATAGCCCATACGGGAAAGGTATTTGGCCAGTTCCGCTACGTACACGTTTTGTCCCACTGCATCCACGCCGCCCAAAACGGCAAGGGGAGAGGCATGCTCACTGATAAAGGCAATCTTTTTCATGAATTGAATTTGTGTTAAAAGATCAAAGCAATTGGGCATAAGAGGCTTTCTTGCCCAGTGCTTTGTGGTTTATGGTCCGGTCGAACAGGTCTTTCCATTGCTGGGTAAACCTTTGTATGCTAAAACGTTGCTGTGCTGTCTTTTTTCCTTCTTCCCCCAATTGATGGGCAAGAGAGGGATCCTTTAACAACAATTTCATTTTTTGAATAAGGTAATCCGGATCGGTATGTATGTACCCCGACCGCTCGTTTTGAATAACGGACGAAAGCTCGGTTGTGGCTAGCCCCACTACCGGCAGGCCCAGCATCATGGCCTCGCAAATGGCCAGTCCCAGACTGGTCCAGCGGATGGGGTTGAAAAAGAAACGGTACCGGCTGGCAAACTGCGGCAGCTCGGGATGTAATACTTCACCCAGTCCCAGATCGCCGGTGTCCATACCCACCAGGTCCAGGGGTACTTGTTTTCGGGCTTCCAGGAAAAGGTCCAGGCCCAGCAGCCGGCCCCGGGCGGGCAGGTTGTTGATGATCACCAGGCCTCTGTCCAGCTCGCCGCTGTAGGGGACGGAATGCTCTAGGACGCCGTGCTCAATCACCGTGGTGGGCACGGGGCCATTGTCCCACATCAGTTTGTTGAAATGCGTTACGTGTACAAAGCTCACCTCGGGGTCCTGCATGATGTGAACCGTATCGGTAGGATGTTTTCGGGGCGGGTCGTGCTCCAGGTAAATACGGGGAAGCTTTCTTTGCTCTTCCGATAAAATCTGGTATTGATCTTCCAGGTAGTTTTGATTGGTTTGAAAAAGAAGGCAATCAAACTCCAGATCTTTCACCTCGGCAACCGGTACTTCTTTTACATTGGGGCCAAAGGGAAAGGTGTTGCCTCTGCCGTAATAACCTTCCTCTTTTTTGGAGGCCGTTACCGGGATGTAGATTTCGTAATCGCCTTGTGAAAGAAAATACAGATAGCTCCCGTGTATATGCCAGGTAAAAATCTTCATGAGCAATGAAATGAAAAGGGAGTACAGAAAGATTCGCACCAAACGCTTAGTTGCTGATTCTTACTGGTTTTCATGCCAGAGTTCCCCACCAAACCGGGCAACAAAAAGGTGAAAATACTTCTACAACTTCCTAACTAAAACATTTTCAGCGGAAGTATGTAAGTGAATGCATTGGTGGTTGGTTTAGGAACCAGACAAAGTGTTTGATAAAAGCTCTTTCAACAGATCTGTTGGTTTATTAAAATCGACGATCTGGCCTAGTTCATCGGTGAGGCTCTGCCGATTATTTTTTTACCGTTTTTAATTTTGTGCTAGAAAGAATTTGAAGGGTTTGATCCTGCTCAATTTTACAATCACCATTATAAACGGTTGAACTCAGAAGCCCAAACTTTTGGTTTGGCCCTTATCCAATATCATGAATTTGAAACCTGCTGCGTCCCTATCCTATAGAGAGACAACCAAGGGACTTGATCTAGTTATTAAAGACGGGCTTGCCGCCGAAGCCATGACCGTATTGACCGGCGGAACTTTTTTGGTCGCCATGGCCCTTTTACTGGGGGCTTCCAATTTTCAGATCGGGCTGTTGGTTGCCCTGCCCACACTCACCAATGTATTTCAGTTGCTGGCCATTTGGCTGGTGCAGCGCTACAACAACCGGCGGGCGGTTACGGTGTGCAGCAACATGCTGGCCCGCTTTCCGCTTCTTATCATTGGGGTGCTGCCCTTTATTTTCACCAAGGGCACCAGCATACAGGTGCTCCTGTTTTTATTGTTCTTTCACTATTTCTTTGGCTCCGTGGCCGGCGCCAGCTGGAACTCGTGGATGAAAGACCTGGTGCCCCAACAAAAGCTGGGCACGTATTTTTCGCACCGCAGCCGCCTCACCCAAACCCTCAATGTCATTTTAAGCCTGGTGCTGGCCCTGGCCCTGGACGGCATTAAAAAATATTATCCGGGCCACGAGCTGCTCACTTATTCGTTGTTATTCGTAGCCGGCGGGGTGCTGGGCTTGCTGGGTACGTATATTCTTTCCCGTACCCCGGAGCCCCAGTCCTTCTTGGCCAGGGAAAACCTGTTGAAGCTGTTTGGCAAGCCACTGCGTGACCGCAACTACCGGAACCTGCTTTTGTTTAATTCGTTCTGGGCCTTTGCCCTCAACCTGGCCACGCCCTTTTTTACCGTATTTATGATGAATGCCCTGGGCCTGCCGCTTTCCAACATCATTGGCTTTGGAATCCTCAGCCAATTGGCCGGTATTTTTGCCATAAAGCTTTGGGGGCGGTATTCCGATCAGTTCAGTAATAAAACCATCATTCGCATTGCCGCCCCTGTTTACATTTTGTGCATACTGGGCTGGTCGGTGGTATCGTTGCCTTCCTCCGGCGCCCTTATGCTTTTGCTGGTGGGGGTCATTAACGTGCTGAGTGGTTTTTCCACCTCCGGCATCAACCTGGCCATCGGCAATATTGGTTTAAAGCTGGCGCCTAAGGACGAAGCCATTGTCTATATTTCTGCCCGCAACATGATCGTGGCCTTTGTCTCGGCCCTGGGTCCCTTGCTGGGGGGATGGCTGGCCGATCTTTTGGCGGCAAGTCATTTTACCCTGCGCATTCCGTACTTAGGCGTTATGCACAACTGGAATTTTCTTTTCGTGATGGGTGGCTTGCTGGCCATTGTGGCGCTGCGCACATTAAAAGCAGTGAAGGAAGAAGGGGAGGTAGAAAAAGAAGAAGCCGTGGCGCATATGCGGGTGGTGTTCCGCAGCAAAATGAAAGAGCGGATCACAAAAAAATCCATTCTTTCTCTACTGAGTCTGCCCTTCACCTATCCTTTGGCTTTGAAAAAGAAAGTGGCGCACCGCATCGAGCGCCGGGTGGTGAGTCTGCGCAAATGGAACGAAAGTCCAAGGGAAAAAAGGGCTTAACGCTGATTCTCGCCTTATGCATGCCTGGGTTGATTACATGAAGTTTGTTCCGCTGAAAATAAAATGGAAACAACTGCGTGCGCTAATAGCCGCGGGTCCTTTCAGGGCTCGCGGTTTTGTTGGTACATATTCTTTTCGTTCTGCTGTAACAGCCTCATCCAATCAAATGAGCGGTTATTGCTTTTCTTTGTGTGTGCATTGCTCCCGATCAAACCAATCGACAAGAACCGATAAATTGATTTTATGAATGATCTGAAAGACAAAGTAGCCTATATAACCGGCGGCAGCAAAGGAATTGGATATGGTATTGCGCAGGCCCTGTTGGCTGAAGGAATGCGGGTGGCCATAACCAGCCGCAGTTTGGCAGCAGCTCAGAAAGCGGCCGCCTCCCTGAGCAGCGATGCCTCGGGCGTGCTGGCATTGGAATCGGAGGTGAGCTCTCTGGCTTCGGAAACAAAGGCCGTGCAGGCCGTGGTGGACCGTTTTGGCCGGCTGGATGTGCTGGTGGCCAATGCGGGGGTGGGCTATTTTGCATCCATTGACACTCTGAACGAAGAGCAATGGAAGGCCACCATCGACACCAACCTCACCGGTGTATTCAACAGTGTAAAAGCCAGCCTCGATGCTTTGAAAAAAACGGAAGGGTATATCATCACCATGGCCAGCCTGGCCGGGACCAATTTCTTTGAAACCGCTTCGGCCTACAACGCCAGCAAGTTTGGGCTGGTGGGTTTTTCGCAGGCCATCATGCTTGACCTTCGAAAATACGGCATCAAAGTAACCACCATTATGCCGGGCTCTGTGGCTACGCATTTCAACGATCATGCTCCTTCGGCTGCCGATGCTTGGATGATACAACCCGAAGACATTGGCCAGATGGTCTGCAACCTGCTACACATGAATCCCCGCACCCTGCCCAGTAAAATAGAAGTGCGGCCGGCGCAGCCGCCCCGTAAGGCTTGAGTGCTAAAATTTTGTTTGTAGATTCTCTATATCTGCTGAGCACAAAGCATTAACGCTAAGTTGTATGGCAGACTTATCCTGAGCTTGTTGAAGGATTGCAGCTTGCCTCTACACTGTCTGGCTTCGGCAAACCGATCAGTATCGGGCCGGCCTGAACTTTTATTTACAAAATCACGTGTAAGCACAACAGTAAGGGCCTTGGTGGTTCCTGCTTGCCTGCCTTCTATTTTAACATCCATTAGCTGGTTTGTGCTACAATAACCTTACCTTCACCCGGTTAATTTGAGCCTCGCATCAGTAATCGTTAATTAGTCTGCTTCTGCATCTTAGTTAGTCTCTTACTTTTTGCCTTCCTCAGTTATTCTTTACATTTTAAACATCAGGTATGAACATTTATGTTTCAAACTTAAGCTTCAACATTCAGGATGGAGACTTAAGAGATTTTTTTGCTCCTTATGGAGAAGTTTCTTCAGCAAAAGTTATCATGGACAAATTCACGGGTAAATCCAGGGGATTTGGCTTTGTGGAGATGAGCGATGATGCAGCGGCGCAAAAAGCCATTGCCGAACTGGACAACGGAACCGTTGATGGAAGAACCATTAGGGTTACGGAAGCAAGACCCAAGGAAGACAGACCGGCCCGCAGCGGAAGCCCTTTTCGTAACGATGGCGGCGGTTTTAAAAAGAACAAGTGGTAAGATCGTGGATGGCAAACCTCCGGGCTTCCGGGGGTTTTTAAAATCTTTCCTTGCTTGAATTCCATCGCAGCATGGTCTGGCACATAATTTTTAACGAAATAGATAATATGGCAAAATCAAAAGAATCATTTAGTAAAAAAGAAAAAGAAAAAAAACGTTTAAAGCAACGCCAGGAAAAACAGGAAAAAATGGCGGAGCGCAAAGCCCAGGGAACAAAAGGAAAGTCGCTGGACGAAATGATGGCCTACATCGATGAAGATGGAAACATCTCATCCACGCCTCCCGATCCTAAAAAGAAAAAAGTATTTTCAGCCGAAGAAATACAAATTGGCGTACCCCGGCATGAAGAAAGTGAGGAGGCCGAAGCTCCGCGGCAGGGAACGGTTAGCTTTTTTAACGAATCGAAAGGTTTTGGCTTTATCAGGGACCAGCAATCCGGCGAACGGATTTTTGTCCATATCAATCAGTTGGATCAGCCGGTAAGCGAAAACGACAAAGTAAGTTTTGAAATAGAATCGGGCCCCAAAGGACTCAACGCCGTGAATGTAAAAAAGATCGGCTAACAAAGCTATGCTTTAGGTAAACAGAAGCAGCGCCTTGCTTATTTATAGTGATCTTGTCTTCTGTATAAATTCCTTTGTATATTCTTCAATAAAGCGGCTGAGCGCATTGTTTAACTGATGCCGGTTAAACCCTTGCTCTGTTTGATTAAGTATTTCCAGCGAAACACTTTGCAATTGGTGTTTTAAGCGGCTGAGATACCGGCCCTGCAATTGTTGAAAAACATTCTCGTCTTTTTGTCTGTCTAAAGACAAAGCCGACTGCTTAAAATCGCTGTACAGAGAAAGCAAGACGTTTCGGGCTCTGTTGTGAAAAGCAACGTATGTGTGTTCCAGATCATTTTTCATAACTCAACAAAATGAATTGGGCTAAAGGGTTTTGAAACAGGAGCGCCATACCCACCTGAAAGCTCTTGCTGTCTGTACTCGGTCAGGACACGGAAGAATATATAATGATGAAACTCTTCGGTTTTAAGTTTAGTTTTCACACAACAAATTTTCTGCTCATCAATCTTCACCTTATTAGAACTCTGATTCCCTGCTCCACCATTCTGCAAAAGCAACTCTTTTGGAGCGCTGCTTGCATGCGTTCGGTACAATGACTGCAACATTTACTTTGACATAAGCAGAAATAATTTATGAGGTAGGGAATCAATAATACGAAAGCTGAGATTAATGTCATGGATGGTCATATAAAGATTAAGGGATGAAATGTCGTTTGTAAAGAAGAGAAAACAGCTCTTTATAATCTTTATGAAGATACCACAATTAAATTCCGCGTGCCGTAAAACTTTTGGAGAGGAGAAACTAGCAAGAGAGGAGCTCTTGTTTTTACCCAATGGTTCCCTCTTTTTATACATCCAGTTACTGCTTCTGCAAAAAAGATGCAACGGTCTCAAAAAGCTCGTGGGGGTTGGGAGGCTGCGCTCAAAAATATTTGTTTAGGTGTGGGAATTAAATGGTGAAACAGATACATGGCAATTTTCGGGACGGCGGCGAAAGGCCGGGAATATAGGGAATTTAGGATGCGGCGGTTTTATAAATGAAACAAGCAGAGTGAAACTACAAAAGAAGCAAAGGCTCAAAAGCACCGGGTTTGTGGAAACACAAGCCCGGTGCTTTACAAGAAAAGCCTCATTGCGTCGTTAATGACTTTTATACACCACGCCGTTCTTCATAACAAAGCCCACCCGCTCCATGGCACTTATGTCCTTGACCGGGTCACCGTTTACCGCCACAATATCGGCCAGCTTTCCTTTTTCAATCACCCCCAAAAGATCGGTAACGCCCAGCAGTTCCGCAGCGTTCAGGGTGGCGCAGCGAATGGCTTCCAGGGCCGGCATGCCGCCTTCCGTCATGTAGGCAAATTCCTTCCCATTGCGGCCGTGGCGGAACACGCCGGCATCGGTGCCAAAGGCAATTTTCACCCCGGCTTTGTAGGCTTTGGCAAAAGTGGCTTGTATGTGCGGTCCCACCGCCAGGGCCTTGGGTGTAACCAGGTCGGAATAATAGCCCGGTATGGTGGCCGAGTCGGCGGTGGATTTTCCGGCAATGATGGTGGGCACATACCAGGTGCCGTGTTTTTTGCACAGGGCAATGGCTTCGTCGTCCATATAACTGCCATGCTCAATCGAAGTTACTCCGGCTCGGATGGCCCTTTTCATTCCTTCGGCGCCATGGGCATGGGCGGCTACGGTAAACCCGTAATCTTTGGCCGTTTCCACAATGGCTTTCAGCTCTTCTTCGGTGAACTGGGCGCCGGAGGCGTCCTTGGCCTGACTGAGCACACCAGCCGTGGCGG
>JAEVYV010000241.1 GCA_023392575.1 Bacteroidota bacterium
ACCCGGGATTTTGCAGAGCTAAATGGTTCGCAGGTTTTGTATGATCTTTATTGCGGTACCGGAAGCATTGGTATTTTTTGCAGCAAAGGCGCCCAAAAAATAATTGGGGTGGAGGTCATCGATGCAGCCGTGGAAGACGCCCGGGAAAACGCGAAATTGAACGAAATAAATCATGCTGCTTTTTTTAGCGGCGATGTCATCGAGGTTTGCAACGATGCCTTTTTTGACCGGCACGGCCGCCCCGATGTCATCATTACCGATCCGCCCCGGGCCGGCATGCACGAAAAGCTGGTGCGTAAAATCCTGGAAATGGAGGCGCCAACCGTGGTTTATGTCAGCTGCAACCCGGCCACACAGGCAAGAGATTTGGCCTTGCTGGACGAAAAATACCAGGTAACAAAAGTTCAGCCGGTGGATATGTTCCCCCATACCCATCATATTGAAAATGTAGTTCAGTTAAAAAGAAAATAGCATAAGTCGATGAGTAATTTCAGATTTACCAGACCGGATAATTTCCCCCCTATTGTAAAAAACCTGCTCATTATCAATGTTCTGGTTTATTTGGCCCAGATCTCCGTGGGAAAGCAATGGAACCTTACTGAAAGGCTTTCCTTATACCCCATCATGTCCGATGATTTGAAGCGCATCGTCATGAACTCACCCAATCTGCAGCCCTACTTTGGTTTTGAGCCTTATCAGATTGCCACCCATATGTTTGCCCACTCTCCGCAAACCATTTTTCATATTGTTTTTAACATGTTTGGCCTGTGGATGTTTGGAAGGATTCTGGAGAATGTTTGGGGGCCCAAGCGGTTTTTGCTTTTTTATTTTATTTGCGGCGTTGGCGCGGCGGCCCTTCAGTTGCTGATCTCTTCCTGGAGGTGCGACCAGTTGCTGCAGGCTTTTGAAACCCAAAACGTAGAGCGGATCCAAAGCCTGGCGGCAGCGGTTAGTCCGGCCCTGGGCGCTTCCGGCGCCATTATGGGTATCTTTGCCGCGTTTGGATATTTATTCCCCAATACCGAATTGTACATCATGTTCATCCCGGTTCCGGTCAAGGCCAAATGGGCCATGCTGGGGCTGGCGGCCATAGATTTATTTGGCGGGGTAGCCAACATCAGCGGCGATAATGTGGCTCATTTTGCCCACCTCGGAGGCGCCCTTACAGGGTTTATTTTGGTTTTGATTTGGAATAAAACGAACCGCCGAAAGTTTTATTAGTGGCAGAAAAATTGCAGTTTGATTTTTTAGGATCATGAGTTATTATCAACAACAAAACAGGCATCGTCTCTCCATAGGTCAGGATGGCAACGCATTAACCATGCTGATTGCCGTGAACCTGGTTGCCTTTGTGTTATTGGCCTTTATTAAAATAATCTATTATTTCAGCAGCGGCGATCAGGGGGTGGCCGCCTTTAACAAGGAAATTCTGGAATGGGTGGCCCTGCCCGCCAGCATGGACACCTTTCTTACCCGCCCCTGGACATTGCTGACCCATATGTTTGTGCACGACACCCGGAACATCTGGCACATCCTGGGCAATATGTTGTGGCTTTGGGCTTTTGGGTACATCCTGCAAGACCTCACCGGCAACCGTAAGGTCGTACCGCTGTTTTTGTATGGTTCGCTGGCCGGCGCCGCAGCCTATGTGCTGGCTTATAATTTTATTGGTCCGTTAAAAGAATACTTACCGGTTTCTTATGCCTATGGGGCTTCTGCCGGCGTCATGGCCATAGCCATCGGCACTACTACCCTGGCGCCCAATTACCGGATCTTTCCCATGCTTAATGGAGGCATTCCCTTGTGGGTGATCACCATTCTTTATTTAATTATTGACCTGGCCACCATACCGTACAACAACCCCGGTGGTCATATTGCCCACATCGCTGGGGCGGCTATGGGTTTTTTATTTGCCCGAATGCTGCAGCAGGGCAAGGATTGGGGCGCCTGGATGAACCGCTTTTTTGACTGGGTGGATAACCTTTTCAACCCCGACAAACCCAAAAAAGGAAAGGTGGTAAAGTCGCAACTGTTTTATAAAGCCAAAGTGCAGCCCTTCACCAAAACCCCACTGGTAACCCAGCAAAAAGTGGATGAAATACTGGAAAAAATTCATCAAAAGGGCTATGCCTCGCTGACCGAGGACGAAAAAGAAGTACTAAAAAGAGCCAGCAAGGAAGACTCCCAATAAGGCTGGCCCATTCAACCGTTTTCGCCTATACTTTCCGCGCCACGATGGTTTGCCCGATGCCGGGCGCAATCGTCATTTGGTTAATTCGTTTTATTACGTGTCATTCATCCTTTAAATTCGTAAATCTGCCCGGACAGGCAGGTTTATTTACTAATTTCTGTTTTAATGACTAGCTACAAGCGCATAGCCAAAATACTGTTTATCGTTTTAAATACCCTGACGGCCATCGTTTTTCTGCTGGCCTGTATGGCCCCCTATCTTCACCCCCAAAAATGGTGGGCCGTATCGCTGATTGGTTTGGGCTTTGGGTTTCTGATTGTCATTTTGCTTTCGTTTATTTTTTTCTGGCTGGTCTTTAACATCCGCTTTGTTTTTATTTCCATTGTGGCCCTGCTCATTGGCTGGAAGGCCATTGCCGTTTTTTTTGGCTTTCACAACCCGGGCCGCTTTGATTACGAAAAACCCAAAGATGTATTGCGGGTGGTGCACTGGAACGTGGGCCGCTTTACGGAATGGAAAAGAAACAACAACCTGGGCAGCAGAACCCGGCTGAAAATGATGGATCTGATTAAAGAGCAGAACGCCGATGTACTTTGCCTGCAGGAATTTTTTCATTCCAAGGATTCTGTGTATTACGACAACCTGGATTTTATCCGTAAGGAGCTGAATTACCCTTATTATTATTTTTCCTGGGATAACGACGGACACCGCCAATGGGTGGGACAAGTCATTTTTTCCCGCCTGCCCATTATCGACAGCGGACTGATTCGTTTTCCGGCGCCCAGTTCCCCGGAGTCCTTGATCCATACCGATGTTTTGTTCCAATCCGATACGGTGCGGCTGTACACCACGCATCTGCAATCGGTGCAGTTTCGCAAAAAAGATTTTGATAGAATAGAACGGATCAAGAAAACA
>JAEVYV010000289.1 GCA_023392575.1 Bacteroidota bacterium
GCATAATATCCAGCACACACACGTCGGGTTTTATTTCGGCAAACCTTTGCACGGCCTTGCCGCCGTCACTTTCCAGCACCACCTCGTACCCGCGGCCCTGCAGGGTCTCGCTAACAATTTTGGCCAGGAAAACTTCGTCTTCCACATAAAGCACTTTTGCCTTTTTCATGCAGGGAATTTACATCAATGTGCCCAATTCTGCTTGGCTTTGGGAAGGGTGATGAAGAATTTGCTGCCGTTGCCCTCCGCAGACTCCACCTTTATAGAACCGTGGTGTTTTTTGATCACATGCGAAACATAGCTCAGTCCAAGGCCATACCCCTTGGCGTTGTGCAGGTTGCCGGTGGGTACCCGAAAGAATTTTTCAAATATCCGGTGGTGGTATTCGGCTGGAATGCCAATGCCCGAATCGGAAATGGCCAGTTGCAATTTATCGCCGGCACATTTTACCGAAATGGCAATTTGAGCCTTATCCGCACTATATTTTAAAGCATTGTCCAACAGGTTGAACATAACACTCACCAGGTGCAGCCGGTCGGCTTCCAGGGTGGTATCGCCTTCGGTGGCCACTTTTATCACGGCGCCTTTTTTTTCAAACTGCAGCCGCATGGACTCGGTAACTTCCTTCACCAGGTCTTTCATGTCCAGCCGCTCATAGCGCAGCTCAATTTCCTTTTTTTCAAACATGGAAAGCTTCAGCACTTTGTCCACCAGCAGCGACAGGCGCTGCAGCTCATTTGCCGAAATATCCAGATATTCCCGGGTGCGCTGCGGGTCCAGGGAAGCGCTAAAACTGCGCAGGGCTTCTATGGCCACGCTGACCGTGGCGATGGGGGTTTTTAATTCGTGGGTAATGTTGCTGATAAATTCGTTTTTGATGTGGGCCAGTCTTCTTTGCCGCAGCAGGTTTCGGTACAACAAGGAAAAGGATAAAAACGTAAGCCCCACCAGAAACACCGAAAACAAAATCGAAACGCTAATGCGCTTCAGCAAAAACGGAAAGGTGTTCCCCAGATCCAACCGATAGGTGGTGGGGTTTGAAAAACCCAGGGTGACTTCGTTGAACGCGGCGTCCTCCCTGGCCGGGGCAGCTATCCGATGGATGGAAAAAGGAATGCTGAGGTTTTGTTCCTGCAGCTTTCTGGCGTAGGCCTGCTCCAGTTCCTCCACCCGCAGCGAGTCCTGTACCGAATCAATATCAAAAAGAAACTGCATCAACCGGTTGCGCCGGCCGGCCAGGGCCTTGTTGGAAAAGTGCATGGTGTCTGTTCCGCGAACGATGATGGCGTGGTTGCTATCCTTTATTTTTTGCGTGAGGATGTCCACCATGTTCACCAGCTTCTGCTCCGAGTCCGACTTGCTGCGTGGTTTTTTTTCCAGGGGCTGTTGCCGGATGAACAACCGCGTGGCCGATCCCGAATCACCAACCAGTTTGTCCAGTTTGAGTTTGCTGCTTTGCAGCGCAAAAACGGTTTCCCGAAACATGATGTTTGTCCGCATCTCCAGTGTCCGCTCCTCCCGCTGGTAAGCCTTCTTCAGCCAATAGAGCTGAAAACCGGCAATGCCCATGATGGTGAGGACCATCAATATGGGCAACCATTTTATTGTTCCGGGCTTATGCATGCGGGCAAAAATACCCTTTTCATTTACCGTTCATACCTCATTTAACCATTATTAACGTAGTTCCAACGTGTGTTAACAAGGTTGTTAACAAGAGGTTTTATTTTTGGTAAAATGCTTCTGCAATGAAAAAAGTTTTGCTTTTAACCACTATTCTGGCCTCCCTAGCTGCGCAGGCCCAACTGAAAGAAGGGAGAATTGTATACGAACGCACGGTGCAGCTTCCGGTTCGCATGTTTAATGCCGATCCCAACATAGCCGCCCAACTTCCCAAATCCAGAACCGAGCAGTTTGAGCTGCTCTTTGCCAACAACCAGTCGCTTTGGCAATACCTGCCCAGCGCCAGCGCAGAAGAAGGCGGATCCTTTTCGGGAAACGGGGTGGTTTTCCGCTTTGCCACCGGCACCAACGATGTTACCTATTGCAATTTTGACAAGGGCACCCGAATAGATCAAAGAGAGATCATGGAACGGAATTTTGTGGTGCTGGACAGCCTGCGCAGGGAAGAATGGAAGCTGACGGAGGAAACCAAGACCATCCTGACCTACACGGCCCGCAAAGCCATTGGAAAACGCATCAGCACAAGAATGCAGATCAGCATGGAAAACGGCGAAATGAAGCGGCAGCCCGTTACCGATACCTCGGTGGTCATCGCCTGGTTTTCCACAGACATTCCGGTGCCCGTTGGTCCGGGAGCCGAGATGCAGGGACAGTTGCCCGGAGCGGTGCTGGAAGTCGATATCAACAACGGCCAAACCGTTATTAAAGCGGTGGAGGTTTCGCCCAAAGTAAATGCGGGCAAAATAAAAGAACCCAAAGACGGCAAAAAACTAACGGCGGCCGAATTTGCAAAGGAGCGGGAAAAGCTGATGGAGGAAATGCGCAAAAACATGCCCGCCGGCGGTGAAAGAAGGACCATCCGCATGCAGTAACCGCCGATCGGTCTTATTTTGTCTTTTAACAAAAAAGCACTCAGTCCATCATGAGTGCTTTTTTGTTCCGGTGTTATCCACGGCTACTCCTCATTTATGTCGCCCCTTTCATGGTCTTCTCTTTCCCTTTGGTAAACCGTCAGGTTCACCTTCCATTCCGGAAAATAAAACTGCATGCTGACTTCAATCTTCAGCCGGGGCAAATAAGTGGCCGCGGGGGTTAGCTGAAAGGTGCTTGTGCTGAAGCCCTTGCTTTCCACCGGCGCTTCGTAGCGGCCACTCAGGGAAAAGGTATAGCCGTTGCCCATGTTAATGGTCATTACTTTCAACTGGTTGCACAGCCACTTGTATTTTTTTTCGGCGGCCGCAAAGTCCTCGGTGGTCAGCATCAGGGCCTCCCAGCTGTAAATGGGCTTTGTTGAAATGTATTGGGTGATGGTGTTTTGCTCCGCCCCGTCAAATTTTAGCACGGTGGTGTATTCTATTGTTTGGGGGTTGCGGGCCAGCGTGTCGCCCTTAATGGAATTGAGCTGGTTGGAAAAATCCTTGATGATTTTTTCAAGGTTGTTCCGCAGCTCGTTGTTGGTTACGGGGAAACGCAGCTGGGCATGGGTTTGGGCGGCAACAAACTGAACGATACAAGCAATTAAGCTGGTTTTAAGGATTTTCATTGGGGGATTTTTAATAAAATTTCGGGAGCAAAATAGAGAAAAGCTTCGTTTTGTCAATAGAATTGCCTAACTTTCTTCACAGTTTTTCCACATTTTTTAAAACCATTCCAGTATGAAAAACAAAAACATTGTCCATGCCCACCAGGAGGTTGAGATTTACAAGGAGTATTACAAGCCATCCTTTAACATGGTGCGTTTTACCAAATCCATTCTGGGCGTGCTGATTTTTGGTAGATCCACGGTAGCCCGCAGCTACATACCAACAAAGAAAAGAATCATCTGATAAAAAAAGACCCGGCGCCACCGGGTCTTTTTTTATTGGGTAATGCGCAATCCTCTTGTTGCTCTTTCCATCATGGCTGGCATTGCCCTTCCGCCCATGCGGTTTAATTTGTACGTAAACGTAAGCATGAAGAAACGGTTGAGCACACTGCTTTGCACGTCTTCGATAGAGTTGCTGCCTATGTTTCGCACCACGCTTTGGTTTTGCTCCAGAATATCGAACACGGAAAGCCGGATCTCCCCCTTGCGGTTTTTAAACACCTCCTTGGCCAGGCTGCCGTTCCAGATGGCGTAGTTCTGGTTAAACCCATCGCTGCGCCCCGTGTTCAACGTATAGTCGAAATCTGTAGACAGGATAAAGCCGGCCGGCAGGGTGTAGGTAATGTCGGCAGAATAGGTATGCGTGTAATAAGAAGTGTTTCTGGAAGACTGCACCGTGTATTTTACCGAATTGTAGTTGACGCTAACGCCCAGGCCCAAGTCGAGTTTTTCTTTGTAGTTGTAGCTTAAGCGCAGGTCCTCTCCGATGTTCAGGTTGTTGGTGAAATTTTTTACTGTATCTGATACCTTAATATCATAAAGCAGGTTCACATCCCGGTTGTAGGCAATTCGGGTATTGGTATTGAAGTTGCCGCCGCTCATTTTTTTGATGGGGAAGCCGACGTTGAAGGTTCCGTTCAGGTTGAAGGCGCCGTTCAGGTTTATGGGCTTGGTGTATTGCACACCATCGGCTCTTTGCGCAATAAAGCTGGAAATCTTATTTTTTGTATTGCTGAACGTAACAAAGGCAAAGAGGTTGCGAAACTTGACCACATCAAAGAAGTTGTAGCTCAAATTAAAGTTGTTGGTGAACTCCTGTTTCAGTGCCGGATTGCCTGCGACCTGGTTTTGGTAGTTGGTGCTGTCAACAATGTTTTGCAGCTGGCTGATGCTGGGCTGCCGGGTATTGCCGCGGTAGTTAAACCGAAGGCTTCGGCTGCGGGCAAACTGGTAGTTGAACGAAGCCGTGGGAAACAAATTGGTGAAGGTTTGTTTTATAATGGAGTTTTTGGTAAGGTCCTCGCTTTCCAAAGAGGTTTGCTGCACGGCAAAACCCAGCTGGTAGTTATACTTTTTCTTCACCACCCGCAAGTTGGTTCCCAGCCGGTTCCATTCGTTTTGGTTCTGGAAATTATTGCGCAGCGAGTCGACCAGATCGTACTTGCTGGTGGCGACATCGTAATCGTGGGTTTTTCGGTCGGACCGCGAACGGTTGTTATTATGGCTGTAGTTTAACTCCCAAACTTTATCCCTGGCAATCGGCTCGGTGTAGGAAAGGGAAACCCCGTAGTTATTGGTTTGGTTATCGGTTGTATATAATTTATTGATGTTCTTTTCTTGAAAGCCACCGGCCGGCTGGTAGACTTTGGAGTTGGTTGCGGTGTACGCATCTCGCTGCGACTGCCCCAGCGTATTGGACAAATTAACCGAGAGGGTACGGCCCGCTTTGCGGAATCTTCTTCGCCAGATCAAATTGTTGGCCCAATTGTACCCATCGCCTTCGCTGTTGTTAACGGTAAGGCCTTCATTGGAGGGGTAGCGAACGCCTTTGTTTTGCGCCGCAATAAAGAAAGAATCCAGGCTGTACGTGTTGTAGGATTTCTGGTAACTCAGGTTGGGGTTGTAAACGATCGAATTAAAAGAATCGATGGTGTAAACCATGTTGAGGTTGAAGCGGTGGTTGTCGTTTTGGCCCTGTGAACGGGTATGGCCATCCGTAAACAGGGTGGACGAATCGGGGAAAAAATTGGTTCTGTGGCTGATGCGGTCGTTGTAGGAATTTACATGGTTGAAAAAATAACTTCCGTTCACATCAAAGGACTTGCTCCAGGTATCCCGGTAGTTCAGCCCGATCTGGGACGATTTCGTGATGCCGCTGCCGGTGGTTCCCAGGTTCAGCCCTCCAAAGCCTCCGGAAAAGCCCCCGCCACCCGGCGCTCTTACTATGTTCATCCCGCCGCCTGCTCCGCCACCCATCATGCCGCCCATGCCCCCGCTGCCAAACGTACCGATCATATCGGAAAAACTAAACCCGATGTTGTTGGTGTTGTTGGTCTTGGCAATAACGGATGTTTGCATAGCCCCTTTAAACATGTTGGCGTTCAGCCCCGCATCGTATCGCTCATGGGTGCCATAACCGGCATAGGCCTTGCCAAACAGCCCCTTTTTTTTGTCTTTTTTCAGCTTCAGGTTCAGCGCTTTGGAGCGGCTGCCGTCATCAATGCGGTTGAACTTGGCCTGTTCGCTCATGTCATCAAACACCTCCACCTGGTCCACCATATCGGCCGTTAGGTTTTTGGTGGCCAGCTTGGGGTCGTTGCTAAAAAACTCCTTCCCGTCTACATATACTTTTTGCACCTGTTCTCCCTGTGCCTTCACGGTACCGTCTCTTTCCACCTGCAGGCCCGGCAGCTTTTTCAAAAGATCTTCCACCGTGGCATTGGGCTTGGTTTTAAACGCATCGGCCCTAAAGGCAATGGTATCACCGTTTATTTTTACCGGGGCTTCGTTGATCACCACTTCCTGCAGGCTTTTATAAAAACGATCCAGCTTGATCACCCCCAGATCGGTCAGGGGCCGGGCTGCCGTCACCAAAAACTTTTGCCGCGCGGTTTGAAGGCCGGTAAAGGAAGCCAGCAGGTCGTACTCGCCTTCCTCCAGGTTTTTGATCTCAAAACTTCCGCTGGAGCTTGTGAGGGCAAAGGAAATCAAGGCCGAGTCTTTCACCCGAACCACCGACACGGTAGCATCGGCCAACGGGGTAGCGGAAACCGAGTCCTGCAACACGCCTTTGACCGTGCCGCTGATTTTTTGTGCCGAAGCAAAAAAGCTGAAAACCAAAAGTGCGGATAGCAAAAAACAAATTTTCTTCATAAGCGGGTTTGATCAAGTACGAAGATATTCGCAAACAAAATGACAGGGTGTTAAATAACGTTAAGGCTTGGATGAAGGGCTGCCGGGTGGGTCCACTGGCCGAAACTTGGGGTTCTGCGGAATTTGCCTTTTTGAAGGATCGCAGGCTGGAGTTTTACCTAAACTAATTCATCC
This sequence comes from Bacteroidota bacterium, assembly GCA_023392575.1. Classification (GTDB taxonomy): domain Bacteria; phylum Bacteroidota; class Bacteroidia; order Chitinophagales; family Chitinophagaceae; genus Flavisolibacter. The sequence continues at coordinate 6,593 of JAEVYV010000289.1, forward strand.
AAATCAGGAATGCCGGTGGCTTGGAAATTGCAAGCAGTGCCGTATGAACAAACTCATTCCCTACCTTATCACCTCTGGTTTTCTTTTTTTGGTCCTTGCCTGCTCCAGCCCCCAGCGGTCAACCGGGCGGGAAGTAAAAAAGGAAACAAAGGACAAACGAAACGCCCCCATCATTTTAGCAGCCAAACAAGGAAACTATTATTTAAACCTGCGCAAAAACAATTTCTTCGATTATTTTGGACTGGACTCGGCCACCCAAAAAGCCCAACTCTATGCCGGCATGTATGAACTGAAAGGCGACAGCCTTTTGCTGGCCTTTTACAACAACTACAACCCCGGTGATTTAACCAATGTGGGGTGGATTGACCGGGCCAAAAACCAGGTAGTGCTCCTTGCCAAGGACACGGCCAAAAACAAAAGGATGGACATCATTGCCCAAAGCAATTAATCCGGGCTTGCCCGGTGCACAGCCTTTGTGTGCAGAAGAGCCTTTGCGGCAAAAAATTTAAGAGGTTGCTTACTTCAGTACTTTGAGCTTCACCATTTCAATGCGGGTGTCGCCAACGCTTAAAATATCAAATTCGTAATCGTCGATAATGATCCGCTCTTTTTGCTGGGGAATGGTTTCATGATGGTTGATGATGTAACCGGAAAGGGTTTCGGACTCGTTGTTGGGAAATTCCAGCCCATATTTTTCCGAGATGTAATCCAGCTCCAGGCGGCCCGAAAAAATGTACTCGTTTTCCGCCAGGCGCTTGGCCACAAATTCTTCACTGTCGTATTCGTCGTGGATCTCGCCAAAAATTTCTTCCAGCAGGTCTTCCATGGTCACAATACCCGCCGTGCCGCCAAATTCATCCACCACCCAGGCAATGCTTTTTCTTTCCTTGGTGAATTTTCCAATCAGGTCGGTAGCACTCATGCTTTCCGGTACCGCCGGAATGGGCAGCAAAATCGCCTGCAGGTCCGAAGGGTTTTTGAACATGTGCAACTGGTGGATGTAACCCACAATGTTGTCGATGTTGCCTTCGTACACAATCAGTTTGCTTAGTTTGGTATCGATAAATTTTTCCCTTGCCTGCTCCGGCGTGCTTTTGATTTCCACGCCAATGATTTCCTTCCGGGGAACCAGGCATTGCCGGATCTTTACCTTGGGCAGCTCCAGGGCATTTTCAAACAACTCGGTATTCAGCTCCTGCGGCTCGTAATCGGCATCGTTGCTTTGCTGAAACAGCGTTTCCAGGGTAGTGCCCGACAGGCTTTCCTTGGTTTCCCGTATGCGCACATTAAAAATATATTTCAGCATCCAGTCGGCCAATGTCAACAGCAGGGTGGCCACGGGCTGCAGAATCTGGTAAAAAAGATTGATCAACCAAACCATCCGAGACAAAATCCAGTTGCTGCGGGCCCGGAAAATGGCTCGTGGAATAAATTCGGCAAAGATCAACACAATGAAGGTGGCCAGGATGATATCCAACACCAGGCGGGCAATATCGTGTTTTAAGCCAATGAAATTCCAGAGCGGATAGGTAACCTGGGTAAAGAGCAGGGCAAAACAAACCAGAAAAAGGGTAAACCCCAGCAGGGTGGTGCTCAAAAAGGTTTGCGGTTTTTCAATCAGTTGGGAAAGCAGGATGGCGCTTTGGCGGCCCTGCTTTTTTTTGAGCTCAATGCCAAAGCGGTTGGCGCTGTAAAAGGCCATTTCAATACCGGCAAAAAAACCCATCATTAGAATGGTAGCAACAAACCAGATTATTGTAGGAACAGCTATCATTTCAGGTAAAGATATAAAAACTGGCGGCACCTATGCCAGAAAGCCCGAAACCAGCTTGTCGGCCTCCTGACAAGCTTTTTGCAGATCGCTGTTGATGATAATATGATTGAAGGAATGTTTAAACGAAAGCTCATAGGAAGCCTTGTTCAGCCGGGCATTTAACGACTCTTCGCTTTCTGTGCCCCGGGATTGCAGGCGGCGCTTTAACTCTTCCACACTGGGCGGCTCAATAAAAATGGAGATGGTGGTTTCGGGAAATTGATTTTGCACATGAATGGCGCCTTTCACATCAATATCCAGCACCGGAACCTTGCCTTCGTTCCAAATGCGGTGGAGCTCTGATTTAAGGGTTCCATAGTATTTTCCCTCGTAAACCATCTCCCACTCGATGAATTCTTCGTGCTGAATTCTGTTGGTAAACTCTTCCTGGCTGATGAAATAATAGTCCACTCCGTTTTGTTCTTTGCCTCGGGGGCTCCGGGTGGCAGCCGAAACCGAAAAGGCCAGCCGGCCCGCAAAAACACTCAACAAGTGTTTTGTAATGCTGGTTTTACCGGCCCCGGAAGGCGCCGTGATGATGATGATTTTTTGCTGTGTATTGATGGTCATAATAAAGCCGCTAAGTTAGGGAAGGCGGGGGGAAGTTGAATGGTTGATTGGTTGATACGTTGAAAGGCGGAAAGCCTGTCGGCAAGTAAAACAAGATCGCAAGAACCGAAGGTTTTATCAATCAACGATTCAACCAGTCAACTTGCTAACTTTAACACGTGCAGCATGTAGAATTTTTCCATAGGGATCATTTTGCGTTTTCTTACCACCGCAAAAAGGCAAAAAAGTCTTTGGCGCATTTCATTGAGTTTTTCTGGGAAACCCGGTTTGAAAACCTGTACAAAGAATACCCAAAGGGATTTTCCGATGCCTTGTTTCCCAACATTGGCTATACGTATCTCATTAATTTGGGAACACCGTTTGTAATGCAATTGGAAAACGAATCGTTTGAAATGCGATCCGATGGGTTTTTGCCCCGGCACAAAAACATGATCTGCCATCATTCTACCGGCAATAAAATCTTTGGCATCAAGTTCCACATCTCGCCGGTGATTTTTGAAAAAAGAGTCAACTTCTCGGAATACCGGGAATACATTTTTCCCCTGGCCTATTTAATGGACAGCAAGATCCTGAACAAGATAAAAACAGCCGGAAGCTTTGAAAAAAGGGTACAGATCGCCTCGGACCATTACGAGCGGATTGTAGAAAAATATTCGGGCTCCCTGACCCCGGTAACGGTGGTGGCCCAAATTTTAAAAGACTACCCCGAATCCAATCATTTTGAAAAAAGCATTGAAGATCTCGCCCGTCAGTACCAGATCAGCTCCCGGACCCTGCAGCGTTATTTTGAAGCCACAACCAGCATCAGCACCAAACAGGCTTTGCAAATCCTGCGCATCCGCAAAGCCATTGAGCACTTAAGTGCAGATCCCGATTCTTTTCATTTCAGTCGCTATGGTTATTACGACTACAGCCATTTCTATAAACATTTAAAGGGCTTTATAAACCAACACACAATCAATATTATTAAACCGCACCTGCAATTGCTGAAAACACGAATTGGCAATCGTGAAACGTGAATTTTAAGCGTTCCTTAATGGTTGTTGTTTTACAATCGTTCATACAAAAGCCATAGCCGATTCAGCTGCGCCAGGACAAATCCTCTGCGGAAAACTTTTGAACGTTTGTACCTATCAAACTATTGGTGGTTGTGTCGTAAAAAATGAATTTTTCTTTTCAATTAGAAGGGAAAGCCAAAAAAATAAAGGCTTCCCCATTCACGATTGGCAATTGCCGATTCACGTCCTCAGTTTCCTCCCGCTCTTTGTCTTTCCTCTTCCGAGCCGGTGGTTCTGCGGCGGGCCTGTTGTACTTTGTTGTTTCCAAAGCGGTAGGTAAAACTCAGGTTGGCCACTCTTGTTTCCCGGTAGGCGTGCCAGTTTTCCACATAGCTTCCTTTGTACTCTACTTTGGCTTTAGGCAGGTTGGTCCAGAAAATATCCGTCATGTTGAAGCGGAGGGTTCCCTTGCCCTGCATAATATTTTTTTGTGCCCCTACGGCTAATCCCCATTGCGGATCCAGTTCCATATAACCATAGCGGCCACCGGTGTTTAAATTGGCGTTCAGTTCTGCCGACCAGCCTTTTTTAAATGTAAACGTGTTGTTGGTCCTGATGTTGGCTGCCGGGGCGCCGTCGTTTAATTGTGCCCCACTCAAGTTGCCATTGAACTTGTTGTAATAAAGATTGAAATTGTTGATCATGTTCCACCACTTGCTGATGCGGATAGGCGTAGTGGCTGTTATTCCCACATAGTCTGATGATTCAAGGTTCACCGGAATTTGAACCGTAATATTGGAATCCTGTCCCGGCTTTATTTCAAAGGTGGGTATGACATCAAGTATTTTAGACAAAACAATATTCTGCGGGTCTTTTGTATGGCTGTAGCCCAAGGTAAAGTTTAAATTCTTCTTCGTATAGCTTAGTTCATACGACCAGGTGGTTTGCGGCTTTAACAGCGGCTCTCCGGTTGAATAAATGGTGGCATCAACCTGGAAAAGAAAGGGATTGAGCTGCGAATACCCCGGGCGGTCAATGCGGCGGCTGACCGAAGTCCCTAAGGTTTGATCTTCTGTTAGTTTATAGTTGAAAAAAGCACTGGGAAATAACTGGAAATACTCATTTTTAAACTTTCGGTCACCTTTTACCTGGCGGGTGCTTAAGTTGGTTTGTTCACCACGCAAGCCCAGTTGAAAATTGAATTTTTTGTATTCCTTGCTGAAGTTTATATAACCCGCATTATTATACTCCTTGTAAAAGAACCGGTTGGTTTTCGTATCATCCACTTGTGTTTCCGAAGGCAGCACATTATAAAACTTAGCATCATTATCTGAGGAAACATAACTTGTCTTAAATCCGGCTTCAAACTTTGCGCCTTTCTTCAAAGGATTTACATAATCTACCTTGGCTGTTCTCAACGTAAGCTTGCCAGTCTGATCCCCATCCAGGATGTCGTCGTCTTTGCGCTTGCTTCCATTCAGGTTATAAAAATAACTAGCGGTTCGGGTCAGGGATTTCGAATCAAATACACCATAGTCCACATCAGCCGTTAGTTCTTTTCCGTTGCTATCCAGCTTTTGTTTGAAGTTGATGTTGGCCACTGTATTTTCAAAATGGTCGTTATTGGTGCTCACGGACAAGAAGTTGAACTGGGGGTTATAATTCACATCATTTACCATTGTATTAATATCACCCCTGCGGCGGAAGCGGTTGAAATTGCTGTTCACCACAAAGCCAATAATGGTGTTTTTGGAAGGGAAGAAGTCGGCACCCAGTCTTGCCGTATGTGAGTTAAAAGGCATAGTGGCGTAATTGTCCTTATCATCGGAGCCCTTGAATACGCCCTTTTCGAAAAAGTTGCGGTTAATGATTAAGTGATTGAGATTTTTCCGGTACGCATAGGTATAGTTACCAAAAATGTTCACCTTTTTATTGCGATAGTTAAACGTGGTGCCTGCATTGGCTTTGGGGTAAATGCCCTGGCCATAGCCGGCTGTCAACGTTCCGTTGGAACCCAGGCGCTGGTCTTTTTTCATGCGGATATCAATAATGCCGGAATTGCCCGCCGCATCATATTTGGCCGAAGGGTTGGTGATGATGTCAATGCGTTCAATGGCATTGCTGGGTAAGCCTTTTAGGTAGTTAGCCAGGTCGGCGCCGGTCATGGGCGTGGGCTTTCCGTCAATCATGATGATGACACCCGCTCTTCCCCTTAAACTGATGGCATCGTTTTGATCTACGGTAACGCCGGGCGACCGTTCCAATACATCCAGCGCCGAACTGCCGGCGCTGACAATGCTGTTCTCTACATTCACCACAATGCGGTCGTTGAGTTTTTGAATGAAGGGTTTTTTGGCACTCACCGTTACCCCCTGCATTTCGGTTTTGGCTTTTGCCTTCATGGTTATTGAAGGAAGATTAACAGAAGCCTGATCTAATGAAAATGCATTGATGTATTGCAGGGTGGAACCCACGGCAGTAACCCTTATGATATAGTTTCCAAAAGGAATATCTTCAAATTCCGTTACTCCGGCTTTGTCGGATAAAGCAGTTTTGACCAGGGCCGAATCCTTGCTGCGCAGCAGTTCGGCGGTTGCGGCTTCTATGGGAGCTTTTTGTTCGTTGGTGATGGTAAAGGAAATTTTGCCTTTTTGATTTTGGCCAAAAACAGCAAGAGCAAACACACAACACAAAAGCATCAAAAAAAATCTTCTCATTTGAAACAATTTTTCCAAAGCACAGAAGAAAAACACATTTAGACGAACCAAACTATACCAATGCTTAAATGAGTTTGCGAGTGGAGAAAAGAGGTGTCCGTACGAAAAACATCGTGTCGGATTTTTACATGCCAACAAGATTGGCTTTTCTGATCAATATGAAACCGCCAATTTTGCCCCATGAAATTTAATATTGAAGAATTCAACCAATTGATCCGCAGCCGCCGCTCCACTTTTCCCAAACAATTTGCAGAAGGACAAAAAGTGGACGATGCCATTGTGCAGCAGATATTGGAAAACGCCACCTGGGCGCCCAATCATGGCAATTTGCAGCCCTGGCAATTTGTCGTGTTCACGGGTGAAGGATTGAAAAAGCTGGCCCATTTTCAAAGCGAATTGTATAAAGAAAGCTCGGGTGAAAAATTCAAGGAAGCCACTTATCAAAACTTGCAGGCCAATCCACTGAAAGCCTCGCATGTAATAGCGCTTTGCATGAAGCGGGACCCCAATAAAAAATTCCCGGAAGTAGAAGAAATAGCCGCCGTGGCCACAGCGGTTCAAAATATTTATCTATCCGTTACGGCTTACGGCCTTGGCGGCTACTGGACCACCGGCGGGGTTACATACAACCAAAAAGCAAAACCCTTCTTTGGTTTAGGAGAAGACGACAAGCTAATGGGATTTTTCTACATCGGTCAGGTGGCGGTTCCTTCGCCTGAAGGAAAAAGGCAGCCGGTGGAAGAGAAGGTGATTTGGGTGAAAGAATAAGGAAAAAGAGAACGTTCAATGAGCAATTTTCAATACTCAATGTTCAACCTAAAGAGTTGAGTACGAAAGGGATTTTCTTTCATTCGAAAATTGAACATTGAGTATTGAGCATTGAACATTCTCTATTACCAGGGAAAAGGCTGAAATAAAAATACTTCTTCATTCCTTGTTTATCCCAGCGTATTCAACTTACACTCTTCTAATTTCTGCTCCCAGCGCCTGCAAGCGCTTATCGATATACTGATATCCCCGGTCGATCTGGTCACTGTTTTGAATGATGCTGGTTCCTTCGGCACTTAAAGCGGCAATTAACAAGGCCACCCCGGCCCGAATATCTGGCGAACTCATTTCTTTACCC
>JAEVYV010000310.1 GCA_023392575.1 Bacteroidota bacterium
CCGGTGGCCTGTCCCTACTGTGCCAGTGAAATCCGTACCTGAACTCCGGCCCTGGTGGTGGTCATCGGGGCTGTGGTGGCAATTTTGGGAATGGTGCGGTTTTGCTCAAAATACAGCTTGACATTCACCCGGTTGTTGGCTACATAGTCGATGGATGGAGCGATGCGAACCACTTTTTGTCCGGCGGTGCCAAAGGCCGTATTCTGGTCCAGTTTGCTGTTGGCAGTAGCATCGTCCCGCAGGCTGAAATCAAAACGCATGGTCACATCGTTGTCCAACCCTTTCCCGTTCTTGCCAATTTTCAGGTTTTGCAAAAAGGGAACGCCGCGTTTGCGCCAGTCCATCCCCACCGAGTATTCGGTAGAGCGGTTTTCGGCAAGCTGGTAATCAACCAGACTCAAACTCAACTGACGGCTCTTTTTGTATTCAAAGCGCAGGGCCAACTGGTTGGTAAAACTCATGTCTACACCCAGCAACGGACTAAACTGTTCGCTGATGGTGATGTTGGGTACCAAAAAGTAAGGAATATAATTACCCGTTTGAGAATCCCGGAAGGAAGGGAATCCTACCCGCAGCGGATCCTGAAACAGCAGGGCCGTGGTAAAGCTGTTCATCGAAAGGGTGCTGTTGTACCCATGACGCACTGTGAAATTGGTAAATATTTTTTCCATGCCCTTCAGCCGGGTCAAGCCGTTGTACGTAATATTCCAGTTGGGTTTGGGTATCAGCCCCGAAAAAGGATTGGACCGCAGATTGGGGTTTGAGTTCTTGATCAATTGAATGCTCATCGGGTCCTTTTTGGTATAGGCCGCCAAAAAAGCGGGGATCAATACATCCTGAGCATAACGGCCATAGCCATCCGTAGAACCACCGGCATAAGGGTTTAATTTTCCCAGGCGCTGCGACAGCAAAGCCCTGTTGGCCTCAAACTGTTTAAACGTTTCGGAAATCTCATTGGGGTCGAATTTGGTAAACAGGGTTTGATACGAAATATAACTGACGCTAAAACTACCGGTCGCGTAGGGATTATAGCGCTGCAAACCATACGTGTTGGAATCCGGGCCATCTAGATCCTTATACAATTCGGAATAGTTTTTATCGTAGGTTTTGTCGAAAGTGATATCAATATTCAAGTCGCGGAGGGGGCTTACCTGTGCGGTCAGGCCAATGTGCTGGTTATAGCGCTGTTGGATCAAGGCATTAAACAGGGAATCGTGGGTCAGGACGCCCCTTCTTCCCAGTTCATTGATATCGCTGGTATCGGGCTGGTAGCCAAATACGTATTTCCAGCCGGGATTACCGCTTCCCAAGTTCATCCCCAGCACCTTGGTACTGTCCAAATAACCCGGCAGCAAGGTGCCCATATCTTCCGTGTACTGAATGCCCACCCGTTTGAGCGAAGTGGCCAGCCGGGCAAAAAATTTAGGTACCCCAGCCACATGGGGCATTGCGTTGGGGTCTTTGGGCTGCTTTTGATTAAGGGAATCCCTCGTTGCCGGCTTCGGCACCGCCGGTACATCGCTGTACACACTTCGCAAGAATTTCCATTTATTGTACAACCTGTCAAAGTCAAAATCCGCCGTCAGGTTCCGGGTCTGTCCGTTCACCAGTGTATTGCCCTGTTCGCGGGCCAGCAAGGAAGCAGCTACCCAATCGTATTTGGCACTGTACGTAGCCCGAACGTTTGTCCAGTCCAGCGGGGGCAGTTTGGACGTGGGCAGGTTGTACGAAAGCGTGGCTTCCTGATGATAATGCGTGTTGCGGCCGCCCTTAAAAAAGTTCCTGCGCACGGTGTCTTTCTTTTCCTTAGTATCGATGTGCCCAAAGGGCTCATCTACCCGGGCGTTGTTTACCGCGTTAAAATCAAGGGTAAGCGATCGGGTGAGGTCCCAGCGCAGGGCATAATACCTGTCGAAATAGAAAAACTTATTGAAGTTTTCGGGCAGTTTGAAGGAGGTGCCCACATTGCGGTTGCGCAACACCCCAAACTGACGGAACACATCGGCCTTAAAGGAAAGCAGCGAAGGCCGGTAATTAAAATTAAAATCCCGGATCAGCGACAGCCAGGGCGAATTGGACTTAAACACCCGTTTCAGGGGCTCGACAAATTTGGGCTGGGGCGAAAAATTATAACCCAAGGCAGCCCGGGTTCTTTTAATGTCTTCCAGCTCGATAATGGGATTGGTTCTTTGCTGATGGGTAAAGGAATAATTTAAATCGATGTTGGAAATATCCCAAAGCTGGGGTTGTTTTCCATTGGTCTTGTTCTTTTTAACGCTGGTAAAGGTTATGGTTTTGATGGTGGTTTCGTCCACCGCATCCTGCCGCACCGAATCGGCATAGGCCTTAGAGGGAGCGCTGTTGATCTTATCTTTTAGCTTGATATCCAGATCATAGGGGTCGTATTCCGGAGTCGCCAGGGTTTTGCTGAAACTGGCATACACGGGAATTTGAACGGCGGCTTCTTTGGGCAGCAGTTTGCCCAGGTCCAAATTGGTGCTGACGTCAAACTGCGAAAAGGTTTCGCGGCTTCGCTCGTTTATTTTTTGCTCCAGCGTGCCAAAGCCAATGCTCCTCCGGCTGCCGGTAAAGTTCAGGCTACCCAGGTCAGCCAGCCGAATGTCCACCCGGCCCATGGCCGCCCAGCCTCCTTTTTCATCCAGCTTGGACAGGCGCAATTCGTTAAACCAGGTTTCCACATTTACGGTTTCCCGGCCCTTGTTTTCAATGCCCAAAAACATGCCCCGCACCTCACCCAGGTTGGGGTTGCCAAAAATCCCATAGGTTCTGCCATCGTCCCCGGTTTCCTGGTAGTAGACAGAAGGGGAAGCCCCCGAACTGTTCCTTTTTGTTTTCAGGCGGGTCAGGCGGATCAGATCAAAATCCAGGTTGTTTTGCTGCGGCCATATGCCCAGGGAATCCCGGGTGCCCCAGGGGGTGACCTTAAGCGGAATCCTGACCTCATAGTAGTTGCTGACAAAATCATTACCAATCCGCACCACGGCGTTCAGGTCGCTGTCCTTGATATTGGTGCCCGGGCTTTTGGCATCTTCTACGTGAATAAACATCAGCAACCGACCGTACTGGCGCAGGTCCAGGTTCATGGTTTTGAAAACCCCGCGGCTTTGCCCCTGCAACAAATCATGAACGCGCAGGCTGAGCGACTGCTCGTTCAACAGCAATTGAACGTTGTTGTTGCTGATTTGTTGCTGGCGTTCAATGCCCGGCGACTGGCGGTAGGGAATGGGTTCCCGCTGGTCGTTTTCTTCCAGGTTCACCGACAACACATCCACCTTAGTGGGGTCGTTGGCGGGCAGCGGAACATAATTGCCCGTGTTGTTGGTTTCGTAGGTGAACTTGCGCCACTGGTTGCGAACCAGTTCCAGTTTGGCAAAACGCAAAACAGCCGTATCCTCAAAATTGGTCAGAAACATGCGGATGAACCGGATGGATTTGAGATCGGGTATGTTGCCCACTTTGGCCTGGTAATCTTTTACCGGAATACGGAACAAATACCATTGCTCGGTGCGGGTGGTTCCGTTTGCCAGATGCACGTTCACCTCTCTTATATCGGTAATGTATTTGTTGTTGGAGGGATCCATACCGGGCTTTAGCTCCACCCGGTACTGGAAGTATTCTTCCACCTCATTTAAAGTATTGTCCCGGTTTAGCTCCTCCTGATCGGGATAAAGCGTAAAGGCATTGGTAAACTGATCGGTATTGGTGGCTACCGGCGAATTGCCGTGCGGATTGTTGATGTCTTTATAGCGTTGCAAAATGCCGGCGCCCAACTTGTCGTAGCTTTCGTCGCGGTAACCTTTGAAATTATCGCCCGACGGATCGGCCACTGCTTTTTGATATGCCGGGGAATTGGCGCCCAGGACGGTTGCCAACTGGTTTAAAAAGGGTTGGAATTTGCGTTGCTCGGCCGTATCGGTCAACCCATCAAAACCCACGTCCTGGAAGGGCCGGTCGGCGGGATCGTTGCTGAACGCATTGGTTACCTGGATGGGGTTGCGGGGAACTTTTCCCCAAACCGACTCATCCACCGGCAAATTGGGTTGAGAGGGTGTCGGCAGCCCGTTTTCGTACAAACGCTTGCCATCTTTGAGCACATCTTCGGAAATGTTTCCAAGGTTAAAGTACAGTTCTCCGCCCTGGGGGTTACGGTTGTTGATAAAGGGATTTTGCACCCAGAATTCAATAAACTCAATATTGCTGGATTCAAAATCGGTTTGATCAATGCTGCGCATGATGCCCCCCCATGATTTTTGTGGGGTGAGCAAATTGCCATTGGGGCCCAGGTTGCTGGTGCGGAAATTATAAGGTCCTCTTTCCTTTGGATAGTAGGCCAGGTCAAAAGTGGTGAGTAGATTTTGGCCCAGGTCGTTGGTGCGTTGCGGAAAGATCTCCGTGGACAAGACCTGGCGGGTTTCGGGTTTGGACAGTTCGTTCACATCATTGCGCAAGGGGTTGCTGGAATTTCTTCGCTCCTGCAAAACAGGTTCAATATTGTACCAGGCCAGCTTGGCCCGGTTGAACCCGCTGGCCAGGTTATCATTCAGGCTGGCTTCCGGAAATAAAATATTATTGTCCTTGTCCGGGGCGTTCTCGGGCACGGAGGCCAACGTCCAGCTAATCAACGGAAACCGAAGATCGACGGTGCTGCGAGTTCCTTCAAAATCATCTATATAAATGACCCCTTCGCCTCCTTTGCCGATCTGCGGCGCATGTCCGGGATCCAGAACTGCTGCTTCTCCATAGGCCGTAATGGAAGACATGGCCTTGGTAGAATAAAAAGGAAGCTTGTTCAGCCACTTGGTCATGCGGGGAAAATCGTTGCGGTAATCAAAATCAACTCCATACATGGTATTGCGGATGGGGTCCTCGCCATAGCCCTGCTTGGTAAAGAACGGCCGTTCGCTCAACCGCACCATGGACGCCCCTACGGTTAGCTGGCGATTGACCAGGTAATCCAACCGAAGGCCCAGGTAGTTTCGTTGCTGCAAACCAAAAGTGGCATTGTTCTCGTATTGCACCTGTACGGGCAAGCCCGCCTGGATAATCGCCGGATTGGTGATGCGCAAAGTTCCCAGATCGTAATTGATCTCATAATCAATGTTTTCCTGCAAAACCTGTCCGCCTGCCGTAACCGTAACCGAGCCGCGGGGAATATTAAAGCCCAACTGATATTCGGAATTGACGGCCGATTTAGAACGGCCCACCAGTTTAAAACGGTTCAGGTTGGTATAGTTCTGTGCAATGGCTTTGATGGTGTCATAAAGCGGATAATACAGGTAGGCGTCCCGGTCGGCCTGGTTGCCATATACATAATCCAGATCGTGGCCAAAGGGTTCCAGTACCGGGAAGATGATGCGGCTTTGCGAGGAAATCACAGTAAACCCTTCAATAAAATCAAACAAGCCATCAGGCTGCGGATCGTTTTGGTCGTTCAGCCGGTCCAGGTTATCCAATTGAATGATGGGCACTCCTTTGTATTGGGGAAGCACATTGGCCGGGGGTAAATACCTTTTGTCTCCCGAGCTGGGTTCCTCGTAGGTCACATCCAACCGGAAATCGGCTCTTTCCAGTTGCCCAAAACCAACGCTGTACACATTCTTCATCATCAAATCCCAAATGGGCAGGTTGGTCCGTTGCGAGGTAGCTTTTAACAATTTAAGGAACAAGACTTTGGTGGAATTGCCGCTGCTGTCCGGCGGCACATCCTGCGAAAACTCCCCTACCTGGTAAACCCTACCGTTGGAGGTATACTGATAGGCAATCCCCACAACCTCGTCGGGCTGCAGTGGCTGGTTTAACGAGACAAAGCCAATCTGGGGGTTAAAATAATAATCGTTGGGCTGCAGCTTGCGGGCAAAGGTTTTTTCAAAATCCTGCACCGGCTGAAAGCCCATGCCGGTCAGGGTGCTTTGCACCGTAGCGGAATTCCGGGTGTTGGGATTGGTATTCAGTCGTAGAAACAGATCATTGGCGTCGTTTCGGGGCAGCGGATTGGGCGTTCCGGTTAAGATGGCTCTGTTGTAGGGATTGTTTTCACCCATATCCATAAAAGCCACTACATCCCGGGTGTCGGTGGTGGCTCCGGTACGATTGGTCACCCAAACTTCCACCCGCAATATTTGAACGCTGGACCTCACCACCGGCAACTGGCTCATGGCGGTGTTGTAGTTGTTGCGGAAGTACTGGGCCATCAGAAAATGGCGATTCTCCTCATATTCATCGGCCCGGACGCTGAAAGACTGGGTGGCCGAGCTGCCCTGCAGCCCCAGCGACTGACGCTGCGACCGCTGGTTGGCCAAAACCGAGGTCACAAACAGCTTTCCAAACTGCAGCTGGGTTTTTATCCCAAAAAGCGACTGGGCGCCGGGAATTAGCGAGCCCTTGGAGGAAAAGCTCACGTTGCCCATCTGAAATTGTTTTAAAATCTCATCGTCTTTTCCGTGGTAATCCAGTTTTAGCTGGTTTTCAAAATCAAAATTGGCCAGCGTATTGTAATTGATGGGCAAGATGATCTTGTCCCCGATTTTGGCATCTACCTGCAACTGGGCGTTTTGGTTAAAATCAAAACCTCCGGTGCGGCGGGCCCTTTCCGGCAGGGTGGGATTTTTTATGTTCTGTCCCTGGTAGCCGGCAGAAATATCCACATAACCGGATGGACGGATCTCCACTTTTCCGTTGCCGGTAATGCGGTTCACCCAATCTTTGGAAAAGCCAAATTTTGGTTTAAACGTGCGGCGGTTCAAATTGGACAACAAATTGGCCCGTTGGCGGAAATAAGCCTGCTCGTCTTTTTCTCCCTGCAGTTTTAAAAACTCATTCATGGAAAAAGCGGCCGGGCTTCGGTAGTATTGACTTCCTATTTTTTCGACAATATAGTATTGCTTTGTTTTGGGATCATATTCGATGCTGCGCTTGACAAACCCCGTATCCCTTAAATCAAAAGGGTTGCGGTTGGGATAGCTATAGGGATCGCCCCGCCGGTCGGTGATCGGATAACGGGAGGTATCCGGCTGGGTGGCGGGTTGTTGGGAGTAAGCAGAAGAAGCCTGTATGCATAAAGCGTAAACGATGGTCGCTACCATCGTACAAAACCTATAGGTAGAATGTGATGCCAAGTCTTTTTCTCTACAATTAGTTAGTCAATAATGGTATTCAAAGGATTTGCAACGCTTTCTTGATCAAAAGCTCCACCCCAGCTCCTGGATCCTGCGCCAACACCTTTTGAATAGCCTGATCAGCAGCCTGGCGGCTGATACCCAAGGCAATTAGTGCATTTAACGCATCGGTTTGTAAAGTATTGCCTTTCCAGGCAGAAATATTTAACTCGGCATCCACAGGCTGCTTGGCCAGTTTATCCCGGAGTTCCACCACAATTCTTTCGGCGGTTTTTTTGCCGATCCCTTTTATCGCTTCCAGCGCCCGGGCATTGCCCTGAACGATGGCCCGGCTCAATTCTTCCGGCTTCATGTACGAAAGCATGACCCGGGCCGTGTTGGCGCCAATGCCCGAAATGGCAATCAGTTGCAGAAACATTTCCTTTTCCGCCAGATCAAAAAAACCGAACAAAATATGGGCGTCTTCGCGTACGATAAGGTGGGTTTGGAGCACTCCTTTTTCCAAGTCCTGGATGTGGGAATAGGTATTCAGACTGATTTGCACTTCGTACCCCACCCCGTTTACGTCTACAAAAACATAGGAGGGGGTTTTCTTTACAAACGCTCCATTTAAAAAGGCGATCATGGCTGCAAAGTAAGTGTTTGTACTGAGAAGAAAAACGCTGCAGGACAGAAGGCTGCTTAAAAATATGCCCAGCCTAGCCTCTCACGTCTTCCGTGTTTGTATCTTCGCCATCCTTTTTAAAATTTGACGAATGCATCAAAAAATTACAGCAGCCATTACTGCCGTTGGTGGATATGTTCCGGAAACCAAATTGACCAATTTTGACCTGGAGAAAATGGTGGAGACCAACGACGAGTGGATCAGAACCCGTACCGGTATTGAAGAAAGAAGGATTTTAAAAGAACCGGGCAAAGCTTCATCCGACCTGGCCGTACCGGCTGTTAAGCAGTTGTGCGAAAAAAGAGGAATCAGCCCCGAGGAGATTGATTGCATTATTTGTGCCACCGTTACGCCGGACATGGTATTTCCGGCCACAGCCAATATCATCAGCGATAAAGTAGGCGCCAAAAATGCCTGGGGGTTTGACCTGGGCGCCGCCTGTTCGGGTTTTTTGTATGCCTTAACCACCGGTGCTTCCCTGATTGAAAGCCGCCGCTACAAAAAAGTGGTGGTGGTGGGTGTGGATAAAATGAGCGCCATTATTGACTACAGCGACCGCCAGACCTGCATCATTTTTGGCGATGGGGCCGGGGCCGTTTTGCTGGAGCCCAATTATGAAGGATATGGTGTGCTGGACAGCATTTTGCGCAGCGATGGCAGCGGCCGGCAATACCTGCACATGAAAGCCGGCGGTTCTTTGCGCCCCGCCACGGCCGAAACAGTGGCCAACAAAGAACATTTTGTGTACCAGGAAGGACAGGCCGTGTTCAAATTTGCAGTAAAGGGCATGGCCGATGTCAGTGCCGAATTGCTGGAACGAAACAACCTAACCGGCGAAGACATTGCCTGGCTGGTACCCCATCAGGCCAATAAACGCATTATTGATGCGACCGCCGACCGCATGGGTCTTTCGCATGATAAAGTAATGCTGAACATACAACGCTATGGCAACACCACGGCGGCCACCATCCCCTTGTGCTTGTGGGAGTGGCGGCACCAACTAAACAAAGGCGACAACATTGTTTTGGCAGCCTTTGGCGGTGGGTTTACCTGGGGCGCCACCCTGGTGAAATGGGAGTATTAAAACCCCTTCCGGCTTCCCCGGTGGGGAAGTGCGCCATTCACAAGGCCGGCTTGTTTAACGACACGAAAAGCCCTCGGCATTTCTTTAAGGCCGAGGGCTTTTTATTTATGTACGGAATGCTTGTTTCAGCAGGGATTGTGCAGGAGCTGTTGAAAAGAATTACAGCCGCACAAGAGTGCGACGCAACGAAAGCCCCATAGCAGTACTGCAGCCTGGTTCCTATTTATTAAAATGGGAAAGCGGGTATTGAAACCTGTTGAATAATTGTACTAAAAGATGAATCTTCACGCAATCGCAAACCATAAACCGGAAACTACAAACGGCTATTTCCTTACTTTTGCCCTCCCGATAGCTATCGGAATTTAAAAATTACACGAATGAGTATCCTTGTCAATAAGAATTCAAAAGTGCTGGTGCAGGGTTTTACCGGCACCGAAGGCACTTTCCATGCTTCACAGATGATCGAGTACGGAACACAGGTAGTAGGCGGTGTTACGCCGGGAAAAGGCGGCTCAACACACCTGGACAGAAGGGTGTACAACACGGTGGCGGATTGCGTGACCGAAACCGGCGCCGATGTTTCCATCATTTTTGTTCCCCCTGCATTTGCGGCAGATGCCATCATGGAATCGGCCGATGCCGGAGTGGCGTTGATCGTTTGCATTACGGAAGGCATTCCGGTACAGGACATGGTTAAGGTGAAAAACTTTTTGCAGGGAAAGAACACACGGCTGATTGGCCCCAACTGCCCCGGCGTTATCACCGCCGACGAATGTAAAGTAGGCATCATGCCCGGCTTTGTGTTCAAAAAGGGAAGAATCGGGATCGTTTCTAAATCCGGCACACTGACCTACGAAGCAGCCGACCAGGTAGCCAAAGCAGGCCTGGGCATTTCAACCGCTGTAGGCATTGGCGGCGACCCCATTATTGGTACCCCAACCAAAGAAGCCGTGGAGTTGTTTATGAACGACCCGGAAACGGACGCCATTGTCATGATCGGCGAGATTGGCGGCGGCATGGAAGCCGAAGCGGCCCGGTGGATCAAAGAAACCGGAAACCAAAAACCAGTGGTGGGTTTTATTGCCGGACAAACCGCTCCGCCCGGACGCCGCATGGGACATGCCGGCGCTATTGTGGGCGGTGCAGAAGATACTGCGGCTGCCAAAATGAAAATCATGGAAGAATGCGGCATTCACGTGGTGCAAAGCCCTGCCGATATTGGAAAGACCATGGCCCAGGTGCTAAAAAAATAAATTTTGCTTTACGAGAGCTTGGAGGTTTTGAAAACCTGCGAGCTCTTTTTATATAGCGTTCCAAAAGGGACGCTTTTTTATTTCCTCATTCTGCTCGATTCAACAAAACGTTAACCTTAACAGAAGTTTGGATTTGCTTTAAGAAGACTATAGCACTTTTCAGGCTCAACCTGAGCTATCATTACACTTGAAACCAATTTTAATCCTTAAACATTTACTTATGAGATCAAAACTTCTACTCTTTCCTATTTTATTTTTTGCCATCACATCATTTTCCCAGGACAGCAGTTTTCAATTAAAAGATTACAAATTCAGAACACCAGGATTTAAGGCTTTGTCAATAGGGGCAAATTTCTCAGGAGCGACTTCCGATTCAAAATCGGGAGACTTAAAAAAAACAGAACGTAGCTTTTTTCTGCTTCCCTCCCATCTTAGTTACGTGCGGCTTATCAGCACTGAAAAAAGAATGCATACGTCGAATTTTAATTTTTATTCTGGGGGGCAAACACAGTATACTGAAATAAATGGCAAGTCCGTAAAATGGAAAAACTTTTCATACAATTTCTACTGGGATCGCAACGACAAGCTTTATAAAAACAATCAGTGGTTTTTTGAAATCGGCAACAGACTGAGTAATTCTTTAGGTACCAACCGTCACAGAGACACCGTATACAAAAACAAAAACAACAATTTAGAAATTGAAGACAGAGCTGTACTTGGATTTGGTAAAGGACGAGTTGAAATAGTGCAGGATGCCCAAGTGGCCTTGTACATTTTAAATGATTTAGAAGAAGAAGGATTGTTAAACGGTCCCGTTCCTGCCAACGTAGCGCTGAACCTAGCAAAGCTTATAACGGAAATCAACACCCAACGTATTTTTGACAACCGTAAAAAAAGAATTTATGAGCTTACCAGGATTGAATCATTCTTACGAAGCAGCGGCCTGGTAGACAAGACAGACATCAGGCACTTTACAATTATAAACGACAACTGGGCCTTGGCATTAAACCCGTATCGCTTGTCTGGAAGAAATTGGTTTGTCCGGTTTGCCCCTTCTGCAGGCTTCTCAAAAAACACTTCTCAAAGCGAACAAATAGCGGATAAAACCACCACAAGTTCTGAACAAAAATTTCTGACTGTTTCCCCTGTTATCGGATATGAAACCTTTAAACCAATAAACCTGAAATGGCAGCGCAATATGGGTTTTAATCTTTCCTATCAATCGTCTTGGCGTAACACAGATGCCAAATCCACTTTTAATGGAGGCAGTTTTAATAGCGAGAACAATTCACATGAATCACAAATGCAATTATATTCTTTTTATGGCATTGGGTACTTTCCAAATAACCGGACGCTGTTGAACGCAAACCTTGTGCTAGAAGCCGTTCATTCAAAATACGATAACGGCCCTCTCAAAAAATCAACCGTAGTAAAGCCTTCTTTAAGTTTTTCTACCGACTATTTTATCAGTTACAAAACCCGCTTTTCCGCCTATTGGAGTTTAGCGTATGACTATTTCAATAATAAGACGACAACAGATACAAATTTAAAAGGGCATTATTTTAATACATCCCTTTCATTAGGTCTTTCACATGTTATCTTGTAGCTCCCCCAAATAAAAATTGAAGCCCTTCACAATCGAAGGGCTTTTTGTATTCAATAAGTACGGGATTGAAGAAGCAGGATCAATACCGGTAGCTTTTTATATAACGGTCCAACTCCACCTGCTTTGGATAAGAAAACAACTCATACAACTGCCGGAAATTGTTTGGATCAACCGTGTTGCCGTAGGCCAACTTTGCCAGCTCCAGCCGGTCGTTTTCCGACGAAAAGATTTGCAATATTTGCCGCACCTGGCTGGTTGTAAAATAATTGTTTCGCAGGCCTTCTTTTGCCTTGTTTAATTTGCCAAACCATTGTCCGCGGATCTTTTTTTCCAGCTGGTTGAAATCGGCATCGCTCATGGCACGGCTGTCCTTATTGTTCCACCCGCCCGTGTTGCCATACCCCTCCTTTTGCTTTCCGTAATGCTCATTGCGGTCATTTTTTCTGTACCGGTCATTGTCCCGGTTGTCCTTCCTGCCGTAGTCATTGGCTCTTCTTTCAGCCATTTGCACCCGGCCCCGGTTGTCCACTGTTATAAAAAGATCATATTGCGGCTGCAGGATAAAGTTTGAAGAATAGACCAACTGATTTTTGTTGCGTTTTCCGTTGCCCTGGAATATCTGGATGGAATGCCTGCCGGGGCGCAGATCATCCATGCGAATCAAATTGCCATAATACCCATTGGAATTAATGGTTCGCCCATCAATGAGCACCTGGTAGTTCTTATTGCCTGAAAATGCCACGGTCACATCGCTGGCCAGGGCCGATGCGGTCATCAAACCGCCAAACAAAAAAGTAAAAAAGATGTATTTCATTTTTAAAATCCTCCGAAAAGATCAGATCGCTTCTTGTGGACAATGTTTATTCTTCCGCAGATAAACAAACGTTAAAGCCGCTCGTCCCATCGGCGGCAGAAACCAAAAATTCTTTATGTAATTATGTATGTTAGCGCATCACTAATGCAGAATTTTAATTAATGAGCAAGCCCTTTATGAGATCCATTCGCTATTTCGTTTTGTTTTTCGCTTCTGTTCTGACAGCCATACCATCATTTGCGCAGGTAAAAAATTATGAAGCGCAATGGAAACAGGTAGACGAGCTGGTACAAAAAAAGAACCTGCTCCAATCGGCCCTTGCAGAAGTAAAAAAAATCTATGCCCAAGCTAAAAGAGAAAAGCAGGATGCACAAGTGATCAAGGCCCTGGTGTACATGATTGGCCTGCAGCAAACAAACCGGGAGAACAACCAGGTGCAGGCAATAAAGGAAATTGAAAAAGAGATTGCCGTCACCAAAGAACCATCCGTCTCTATCCTGAAAAGCCTTCAGGCCGGCCTTTACTGGCAATATTTTCAAAACCACCGCTGGCAGTTGTACGACAGATCAAATACGGTCAATTTTAAGAAAAACGATATAGCCACCTGGACCATCGAAGACTTTCACCAAAAGATCAGCGAACTGTATCTGCAATCCATCAAAAGCGAGCAGTTACTGAAGCAAACGAAACTGGACCCCTTTGATGCCCTGATTATAAAGGGCAACGTTCGTAACCTGCGCCCTACCCTGTATGATCTGCTGGCCCAGAGGGCTTTGGATTATTTTAAAAACGATGAAAGAGACATCAAAAAGCCGGCTTATGCTTTTGAGATGAATCAAAAGGAAGCCTTTGCTCCGGCTGCTGAATTTGTAAACCATTCTTTTACTACAAAAGATTCGCTCTCCCTTCAACACAAAGCATTATTGGTTTACCAGGATCTAATCTCCTTTCATTTAAAAGATAAAAATTCGGATGCGCTGATTGATGTAGATATTGACCGCATTGAATTTGTGAACACCAATTCTACAAACGAAGCAAAAGAGGCTCTTTATGTAAAGGCCCTAGAAGAAATTGTTAACCGATATAAAGGCAACCGTTCTACTTACCAGGCGGGTTATTTGTTAGCAGCTTACTATAACCAGCAGGCTTCGCAATACGATCCTTTAAAAGACACTACACATCGCTACGATCGCATAAAAGCAAAAAATATTTTAGAGAAGATTATTAGAGATTCTTCTACTAAAAATGAAGGCTGGACCAACAGTTATAATTTATTGCAGGAGATCAGCCGTCAGGCCTTTTCATTTCAAATCGAAAAAGTCAATCTGCCGGCACAGCCTTTCCGTGCACTAGTGAAATATAAAAACCTGCCTTCTCTCCACTTCCGTCTGGTTAAAGCAGACGAAGAGTTAAAAAAGCAAATGGAAAGAGCCGATGGCGAAGAAAGGTATTGGAACAGCCTGATCAAAGCAGCATCCCTCCGCTCCTGGCAACAAAGTTTACCGGCTACAAACGACCTGCAGGAACATGCAGTGGAAATAAAACTGGATGCCTTACCCATTGGAGAATATTTTCTTTTGGCTTCCTCCAACCTGCAGTTTGATAAAAAGAGCAGTGTCTTGGGCGCACAATTATTCCATGTTTCCAACATCAGTTATGTAAATCAGGGAGGCGATTTTTTTGTACTGCATCGTGAAAGCGGTCAGCCTTTGGCTAAAGCAACCGTGCAGGTGTTTAAACAGGAATACGATTACAAAACCTATAAAT
>JAEVYV010000322.1 GCA_023392575.1 Bacteroidota bacterium
CGCACCTGGTCGGCTTGTTTTTCAATGCTCATGTTTTTATGCAGCACGCCCAGCCCGCCTTCCCGTGCCAGGGCAATTGCCATCGAAGCCTCTGTTACCGTATCCATGGCAGCAGAAAGCATGGGAATGTTCAGGGTAATGTCTTTGGTAAGTTTTGTTTGAATGTTTACATCACGGGGCAGGATTTGGGAGTATGCCGGAACCAGCAATACGTCGTCGAATGTTAAACCTTCTATGAAATTTTTAGTAGTGGAGTTTGTTGCCATGTGCAAAGATAGGGCGGTGCGGGAAAATCTGAAAATTTGAAAATGTGAAAATTCTTTTGAAGAAGCGGTCTTTGTGTTGCGGCCCTTTTATGAAAAAATTATTTGTTATGTACTAAGCTGCATAACGTATTATTGGGCTTTCGTTGCGCTGAATCCAACTACCGACAAATCGCACTCTTCAACAGATTGTTCTTAATTCAGTATTGCGGTTATAACGACTATTGATAACAGGGCTTATTGTACAATCCACAAGTTGCTTCGGGCTCATACATCAATCAAAACTGTTTACAATTGCCAAGGGTACTTTTTTTACTTCTGAAATTGGAAACAACCAATACACGATCTGAATTCCGACGTTTAAAGCAATTTATACATCTTTCCCGGCATGCTGGCCAGCACTCCTTGCAGCTCCAGATTTAAAATGGCCGCCGCAGTGGCGCTGCTGCTTAAGCCGCTGCTTAAATTAATTTCATCAATGTGCACCTGCTCTTTTTGCTGCAGCAGTTGCACAATTTGCTTTTCATCGGCAGAGAGTTCGATAAAGAGTTCTTTTTGTTTTTTTGGTTTTTGTTTCTTTTCCTTCCAGCCCATCACCTCCAATAATTCACCGGCATCGGTAAGCAGAATGGCTTTGTTGTTTTTAATAAGATAATTGCAGCCGCTGCTTTTGCTGTCGGTGGGGCGGCCGGGTACGGCAAACACATCGCGGTTGTAGGCATCGGCCAGCTTGGCGGTGATCATGCTGCCGCCTTTGGTGTTGGTTTCTACCACCACCGTGGCATCGCAAAGGCCGGCCACAATACGGTTGCGTAAGGGAAAATTATGTTTGTCGGGCTTGGTGCCGCTGAAAAACTCGCTCAGCAAGCCGCCCTCCTGCTTCACCATGTCTTTGGCCAGATGGGTATTTACCGAGGGATAGATTTTATCCAGCCCATGACCCACTACGCCAACCGTAGGCAAACCATTTTTCAGTGCCGCTTTGTGGGCAAAAGCATCAATGCCCAACGCCAAGCCGCTGACAATTAAAATTTGT
The DNA here is from genome assembly GCA_023392575.1 of Bacteroidota bacterium. Taxonomy (GTDB): domain Bacteria; phylum Bacteroidota; class Bacteroidia; order Chitinophagales; family Chitinophagaceae; genus Flavisolibacter. The sequence goes on from JAEVYV010000322.1 coordinate 1,300, forward strand.
TGATCCGATAAATCTTTCACCAGGTCTTCGGTGAACTGCCTGCCGTAATCGGTATAATTTCTGGTGCCCACAATCCCTACGACTTTGGAGGCATTCAAATCGGCGCTGCCTTTGTAAAACAAAAGTGTGGGGGAATCATAGCAATTCAACAAGCGTTGAGGATACTCATTATCTGTTAAGAACAAGGGCTTGATCTTGTATTTCTCGATGAACTTTAGTTCTAATTCTGCCAGATGAAAATCATTGAACCCTTTAATTGATTTGGCTCGTACCGTTCCGATGCCTTCAATTTTTTCCAGGTCAACCTGTTTGGCTTTGAAGATGGAAGAAGCATCGCCAAAATGCTGCAGCAACAGCCTGGCCTGTACATCGCCGATGTGGGGAACCAGGGTAAGAGCAAGTTGATAAAGCAGTTCGTTGGTCATGAGAAGATGGTAGATGATGGATAACTGTTATTTCAGACCAGCTTTTTCTACATAATTTAAGCGGTTGAAAATGTGGTCCAGCACGGGATTCGTTGTTTAAAACGGGCTTCAAATATACTTTCAGCCATGATGACAATAGCGGGAAGTGTTTTGGTCGGAAAAGCCTTTGTGGGTACGTAAATATTTTCAACCAATTGTATGGCTGATGCCCATGCACCCGGTTTTTGATAATTCCTCATGGCAAAAGCAGGTTTCCTCTAATATAAAAATCTTCTGTCAACTGTCATCTGGCAACTATCAACTATTTCGCCACAATCTTCAACTCCGTTCTTCTGTTCTGCGCCCGACCCTCTTCGGTAGCATTATCCGCAATGGGTTTGGTGGCGCCAAAGCCTTTGGCTATCAACCGCGCCAGGGCAATGCCTTTGCTGTTTAAGTAATTCACGACCGCTTTTGCACGGTTTTCGGAGAGCTTTTGATTGTCGGCAGCCGTGCCTACGTTATCGGTGTGTCCTTCAATCTGGATTTTTACCGAAGGATTGTCCTGCAGCAGTTGCACGATTTTGTCCAACTCCACTTGCGATTCGGCCTTAAGATCGTACTTGTTAAAGTCAAAGAAAATATTGCGGAGCACAATGGCGGCATTGACTTCTATAGGTTGCAGCGGAATATCTTTTTGATAGGTGGAGTCGGGGGATTTTTCCTTTAAAGAATAGTTGTCGGAATAAAACAAATAGCCCCTGCGGTTCACGTTGAACGCATAATCCTTTCCTACGGGCAGCGTAATTAAATAATTTCCCGTTTCATCGGTTTGCACTCTTGAAATAATTTGTTTTGAAGCCAGGTCAATCAATTCCACCGTGGAAGGCAATCCGGCCGATGTTTTTTGGTCAAACACTTTGCCTTTCACCCACAGGGTTTTGGCAGGACGAACATCTTCTCTTAGTTCAAAACTGTAGATATCCAACCCGCCTTTGCTATCGCTGCGGTCGCTGGCATAGTAGGCCGTTTTGCCGTCGGCGGCCACAAACAGGGTGCCTTCATGGCTAATGGTATTAATGGGATAGCCCAGGTTCAAAGGCTTGCCCCATTTGCCGTCTTCTCCTTTGCGAACCACAAACAGATCTTCTTCGCCATAGCCCGGCAGGCCGGTTGATGTGAAGTACAAAGTTTGATTATCGGCATGAATAAAAGGAGCAGATTCATCGCCAGCCGTATTGATCTCCGGTCCCAGGTTTTCCGGCTCACTCCATTTGCCGTTTGCTTGCAGATGCGAAACATACAGGTCGCTGCCGCCATAGCCACCGAATCTTCTGCTGGCAAAATACAGATCTCTTTTGTCGGGGGACAGGCAGGGCTGAGAATCCCATAGATCGCTGTTGATCTTACTGCCTAAATTAAGCGCTTCGCTCCAGCCATCATTGGTCAGGTAAGAAATGTAGATGTCACAACTGCCAAAGCCATCCGGCCGGTTGCAGCCGGTAAAGACCAGCCAGTTGCCGTCCTGTGAAATATTTTGGGCGCCTTCGTTTTGCGGGGTGTTGATGCTGCCGGTCAAGCGAAACGCTTTATCCCAACCGTTGCCATTTTTGCGGCTGGCAAAAAAATCTTCGTTGAAATTATTCAGACGGCGGGTAAAGATCAATGTACTGCCATCCACCGGCATGGAGGGAAAATATTCAGACTCCGGCGAGTTGATGGCGTCGCCTAAATTTTGCGGAGCAAACACATAATTTTTGTACGGGTTGTTCTTTGCGTAATCCACGGCGAACTGAAAGGTCTGTCGGCGGTATTCGGCAGCTTTGCGGGTGTTGCTGTTAAGGTTGGATTTGGATAAGAGAATATTGATGGTGTTTAAGGCCTTTTCAAATTCGCCCATGCCGGCCAGGTTGATGGAATAGGGAAGGCGAAAGTCGAATGTATAGTTCGAATCCACCGCAAATGCTTTTTCATAAAAACTGGTGCTTTGCTGGTAATTTTTCATTTGTCCGTACACGCCGGCCAAAGACAAATAGGCTTCGATATAATTGGGGTCTTTTTGGATGGCTTCCTGCAGCCATTTTATGGCCTCGGGGTAAGCACCCGCCTCCGCTTTTGAGATGCCTGTGGAATAGGCTTCAATGGCTTTTTTATTGATTTTGGCGGGATCGTATTGGGCAAAGGAGGATAAAGCAAAAAGTAAAAAGTAAAAAGTAAAAAATGTTCTCGGGCCTTTCATCCAGTGAATTTAGTTCATCAAAAGAAAAGTCCCTAGCAGGTCTTCGGTTTTTTAACTTTTGAATTTTGATTCAGCACTCGTTAAGGCACGTTTATATACTTGTGAATCTGCAAGGATAATTGCCATTTGGGGTGGGCTTTAATATAGTCGATGATCAGCGGTGTAACCACAGAAGCCTTGTCCCATTCCGGCTGCAGATACAGTTTGCATTGAGGGGAAACCTGCGCCGCATATTTTTCGGCCCAGTCAAAATCCGATTTGTTGAACACCACCACTTTTAATTCGTGGGCCTGCGGCACTACCTCGGGCAAGGGCGCTTTAAATTTTTTGGGAGAAAGGGTGATCCAATCCCAGGAGCCGGAGAGGGGCGAACTGCCGGAGGTTTCCATGTGGGTTCTTAGACCTGCCTGGTGCAATTGTTCGGTCAAATAAGCCAAATCGTGCATCAGCGGTTCTCCGCCGGTGATGACTACAATTTCGGCCGGCGTTTTTTTTACCTCGGCAACCAGGTCTTCAATTTTGCGCAACGGATGCCTGCCCGCCTCCCAGCTGTCTTTTACATCGCACCACACACAACCTACATCGCAGCCGCCCAGCCGAATGAAATAAGCTGCCTTGCCCTGGTGCACGCCTTCTCCCTGCAGGGTGTAGAAGTGCTCCATTACAGGAAGGCTTAAGGTATCAGGTGTATGGTTTAAGGCTGTGGTCTTCATATTCATTCTTTCCTCAAAAATTTTAAGAAGCTAATAATCATAGCCTGAACTTCATTAATCATTTTATGGATTCGCTCATAATTATCTAATGAAATGTAATTCAGTTCTTGAACGGCAAAGCAGCAATAATCCACTTCGTTTATCGAACCTAAAGCAGTATCTAAGAAATGAGCAAAATCCTATCCGTTAATCTCCCGCATCCTTCCACAATGTTTAATGGAATAGATAAAGCTGCCCTGTTTAATTGAGAAGTCAGTTCAAACCGTTCTTCCCTCGGAAATTTTGGTGCTATTTCTTTTTTGATGAGCATATACAGTTCATGAGATTTCCTCCAAACCTCTAATTTTTGTAATCTCTCATGACGCAGTTTTTTGCCTTTACCTTTCGCCTTACACCTTATGCCGTCTCCTCATAATTTTTCAAAGCGCAGGCCCGGAAAGTGTTTTTCATCAGCGCCGCAATGGTCATGGGTCCAACACCGCCGGGAACAGGGGTGATGTAGGAACATTTGGGGGCTACGTTTTCAAAATCCACATCGCCGCTGATCCGGTATCCCGATTTTTTAGAGGCATCCGCAACTCTGGTAATGCCCACATCAATTACTACGGCGCCGGGTTTCACCATGTCTTCTTTTACAAAGCCGGGTTTTCCCAAAGCCGCAACAAGGATATCGGCGGAAAGACAAAACTCTTTCAGGTTTTGGGTATGCGAGTGACAGATGGTAACGGTGCAGTTGCCGGGATTGTTGTTGCCGCTCAGCAAAATACTCATGGGGCGGCCAACAATATGGCTTCTGCCCACCACCACTGCGTGTTTGCCTTTTGTGTCGATTTTGTAGTGCTCCAACAGCAGCATAATGCCGTAAGGAGTAGCGGGAATAAAAGTCGGCTGACCCAAAACCATTCTCCCCACATTGCTGGGGTGAAACCCATCCACATCCTTAGACGGATCAATGGCATTGATCACTTCTTCGGCCGAAATGTGGTTGGGCAGCGGAAGTTGTACCAAAATGCCGTCCACATCGGGGTCGGTGTTTAGCTCAGCAATAATGTCTAAAAGTTTCAGGGAGGAAACCGATTCCTCCAGCCGAATAAGGGTGGATTTAAACCCAACCTCCTCGCAGGCCCTGACCTTAGAGGCTACATAGGTTTCGCTGGCGCCGTTGTTTCCAACCAGGATCGCTACCAGGTGCGGCACTTGTTTGCCCCGGGTGGATAATTGGGCTATTTCCAGTTTCAACGAATCCTTAATGGCTTGCGAAGCTTCTTTCCCGTTTAAAATTTGCATGGCGCAAAATTAAGAAAGCAACCATTGGGAAAGTAAACTTTATCGCTTATCTTAACAACAAACCAACTGTGTGAGAAAATTCCTGCTGCAGCTCATGCTTTCGTTTGTTTTTTGCAGTTCTTACGGACAAACAGTCCGGCTTCCGGCAACGGCCATTTTCACCCGGCTGACAACCTACAGTGGTTTTCATGCACATGCCCTTTCCTTTGAAGCCAACCAAGCGGCCCTGGCTTCCGTAAGCCGGTTTTCGGCAGGGCTTTTCAGTGAACGGAAATTTTTGTTAAAAGAAATGAGCTTGTATTCCGGAGCGATTGTGTTGCCTGCCGCCTCGGGCAGTTTTGGCGGGCAGGGCAGTTATTTTGGCGATGCGTTTTCCAGCGAAACTGGCCTGGGGTTGGCCTATGGCCGTAAACTGGGCAATCTGGTCAGTGTCGGAGTTCAGTTCAATTACTATTCTTTTAAGCTGGCCGGTTACGGAAGCGCTTCTTCCATAAATGCCGAAGGCGGAGTGATGATTCGTTTGGCAGAGGGGCTTCGTATGGGCGCCCATGTCTACAATCCAACCGGTTCAGCCATTGGAAAAAGCGGTGAAGAAAGGCTGCCGGCCATTTATTCCATGGGGGTGGGGTACGATGTGTCGGAGAAATTTTTTGTGGGCGCAGAGGTGGAAAAGATGGAAGACCAGCCCGTGAATGTGCAGGTAGGCCTGCAGTATTATTTTGACGAAAAGCTTTGCGCCGGCGCCGGTATGGCTTCCGCTGGTTCCACCTATTATTTTGGCCTTGGTGTGCTGGTGAAAAATATCCAGTTGCATGCAGTGGCCTCTGTGCATCCACAACTGGGTTTTACTCCCGGGCTGCAGTTGTTGTTCAACCGTTCCAGGGCAAATGAATAGGGCCTGCATCATATGGAGCTTTGTTTTCCTGGTTCCTGTTTCTTCTGTAGCGCAAGAAGTGCCGGTAAAAACCCAACAACAATTGGAAAACCTGGCGGATGCCACGGAAGAGGAAGAACAGCAGGATGATAGTTATTTGCAGCTGTTGGATTATTTAAGGAAAAACCCCCTCAACCTGAATGCCGCTGCTGCCGGCGAACTGCAGGCATTGCGATTGTTGACGGATCTGCAGATTCACAACCTGCTTCGTTACCGCAGCATGCTTGGGAAGTTGGTGGACATTCATGAATTGCAGGCGGTGCCTACCTGGGATGTGGCCACCATCTATAAAATTTTGCCATTTGTAGCCGTGGGTTCCGCAACCACAGCCACGGAAGATTTGCTTTCCCGGTTTAAAAACGGGGACAGGCGTTTGTTGGTTCGAATTAGCCGGGTGCTTGAAAAAGCAAAGGGCTATAACACTTCTTTGTCCAATCATTATTTGGGTGACCGCAACCATGTGCTGCTGCGCTACCGCTATCAATTCAAAAATTTATTGCAGTATGGTTTGGTTGCCGATAAAGACGCCGGGGAACAATTTTTCAAAGGAGCGCAGTCCAAAGGATTTGATTTTTATTCTGTTCATTTTTTTGTGCGGCAATTGGGAAAGATCAAAGCGCTGGCATTGGGCGATTATACGGTCAACCTGGGACAGGGCCTCATTCAATGGCAGGCTTTGGGTTTTGGCAAAAGCACCGAAATTCTCTCGGTCAAAAGACAAGCACCGGTGTTGCTGCCCTACCGTTCGCCGGGTGAGTACTCCTTCAACCGGGGCGCCGGCCTTAGCCTGCAACAAGGAAGTTGGGAGGCCACTGTTTTTGTGTCGTATAAAAAATTTAGCGCCAACCTGACTGACAGCGGCACTGCATTCTCCAGCTTTTTAACCTCCGGCTATAACAGAACCGTTTTGGAAACCGACGATAAAAACTCCGTCACGGATTTTTCGGTGGGTGGCAATGTGAATTATCAAACCCTACAGTTAAAGCTGGGCGTTAACATGGTTTCCCACCAGTTTTCAAAGCCTTTGAGAAAAAGGGAGGAACCCTACAATTATTTTGCATTTACCGGAAGACATTTATGGAATGCCAGCGTGGATTATTCCTACACACGCAAAAACGTTCATTTTTTTGGCGAGGCTGCTATCGATAAAGATTTTTACAAGGCCTTTGTTAACGGACTGCTGATCAGTGTAGATCCCAGGGTTGATTTATCCCTTCTGCATCGTAGTATTCAAAAAGAGTATCAGTCATTGTTTGGCAATGCGTTTACCGAAAACG
>JAEVYV010000327.1 GCA_023392575.1 Bacteroidota bacterium
CACCGATAGGTGCGGATTGATTTTATAGCCCAAAAGCAGCAACCGCACCGCCAGGTGAGGGATTTTTACGGCCCCGGCTGTGTACCCCGGTTCCAGGTGTGCGTTTGAAAAGGGATAGTTGATGTGCCCGACGTTGGCGCTGAAATAGGCATTGGATAAAAGCTTCGGGTACTGGGTCCGGTTATCCTGTGCGCCGGACGGTGTTAATGAGCCGATGAAGGTGAGCAAAAACAGCCACAGGAATTTTGACGTCATTCGTGAGCAAAAATTTTCTGTGAATATAATGCGTTGATCTTGTAGTTGCCAATTTGATTTGAAGGGCATCAAGACAAGAGAAGCCGGTGGCGTGAACAAGTGTCGCAATAAAAAACCGCTTCCCTCTGGAAGCGGTTTGCGGGTCATAGAATGGTTGTTAAAAGCGATAGCCGAGCGATACGCCAAACCCAGTGTTTTTCCAGCTGGTTTTATCGTTGGCCACGGTGGTATTTTCTTTATTGATTTTCACCAGGCCCAGTTGGGCATTTAGTTGAAAGGAAAGTTTGTTGGCAAATTCGTAACCGGCCAACAGGTTCCCGCCGGCATCAAAACTTTTAAAATAGGTCGCAGGGTTTGCGGCGTTGTAGTCGCTGCCAAAATCAAGATCGGTTTCCGTGCCGTTGGGGGCTTTTATTTTTCCGTTAATGCCAAAGCCAACATAGGGGCCGAAACCCAAAAGCATGTTGCCTGTACCCAGAATTGGTTTATACACAAAGTTTACCGGAACCTCAACATATGAAACTTGCACCTTTGCATTGTTCTCGTATTCGGCTCCCTTTACGCTGTACAGCGCTCCGGGTTGCAAATAAAATCCCGACCCCAAAGGCACTTCGGCGTTGATGACTGCATGAAAGCCAGTCCGCAGGTTATTATTGAGGCTGTTGTCGGCTGCATCCTTTCCGTTGATGTTTTGAAAGTTGACCCCGGCCCTGATTCCAAAACTGGTTTTGTCACCGGTGCGTACCATGCTTTGGGCAAAAAGCGCACTTGTAAATAGTCCGGTCAATGCCACACAGAAAATTTTCTTCTTCATGTTCTATAGTTTAAGGATTATCAATTGAGCTATTATTGGCCGGCTTCCCGTTTGGCGTCGGCTTTCATTTTTTCGTTGGCGGTAATGACAAATTCCACCCGGCGGTTTTGGGCCCGGCCTTCTTCGGTGTCGTTTGAGGCCACAGGATCGCTTTCGCCCATGCCTTTTGTGGTTAGGCGGGTGCTGCCCACACCTTGGCCTTTTAAGTAGGTAGCCACCGCATTTGCCCTTCGTTCGGAAAGCGACTGGTTGTAGGTATCACTCCCTTTGCTGTCCGTGTGGCCAATGATTTCAATATTGGTGTCGGGATATTTTTGTAAAACCTCTACCAACTTATTCAAGTTGGTTTGGGCACTGGTGTTCAGATCCGAGCGATCAAACCCAAACAGCACTTTTTCTTTAAAAAGAATGACAATTCCTTCCCCTTCTCTTTTTACTTCTGCCGTTTCATTTCCCAAAACTTTTTGCATTTCTTCTGCCTGCTTATCCATTTTCCGGCCAATGATGGCTCCTGCGGCACCACCCACTGCGGCGCCAATAATGGCTCCCATGGCTGTGTTGCCGGCCGCCCGGCCAATAACGGCGCCTACTACGCCACCGCCGGCTCCGCCAATCACAGCGCCTTTCTGTGTACGATTCATGCTTTTACAACCTGAAGCTAAAATGCCAAACAGTGCAATAAGTACTGTAACGTGTTTAACTGTTTTCATAGTTAATTATTTACCAAGGGTTTTTCAAACACCATACCATGTTGGTGTTAACCGCTTATTATTTTGCCGGAAAGGTGCTTTTGCTTTTTAAGAGAGCGAACAGGTATTCAAAAAAATAATTAGTGAGGACTGGAAAAAGAAAAGAGGTTGCCATGCAACCTCTTTGTCCCAGACAGCGATGCCTGTGTTTATTGTTGTTGTTGTTGTTGTTGTTGGATTGTTCCGGCTGATGTCGTGTGGTGTTGTGCTTTGATCGCAGAATAAAAAACAATTTTTGCTTTGGCTTTTGAATCTTTTGTTTTTGTTTTCACTTTTACTTCTGTGCCCTCAGCACCTTCGTTTGCCGCTGCAGCCGCTGCCGTATTCAAAGCAAAGACTTCGGCCGGGTTGGTTTCGTCAAATGTTTTTCCCAGGGCTATGTTCAATGTGCTGGTGGATGGATCAAAGATCAGTGTGCCTTCCGGAACCTGTGTGCCGTTTTCTGTTTTTTGAGCCACTACTCTATAAGTAGCCGGAGATTGTTTTAAATACGCTTTAATTTTTCCCTGCGGCAATCCTTCTACCCAAACAATGCCTTTGTTGGCAGAGTCCAGACTCACGGTAACCACACTGGACGAATCAGACGTTAAATGATAGGTACCAATAACCGGAAATGTTTTTTCTAAGGTTAGGGCTTCGGGCATGGGCTGCAAGGTGTACTTGGCTTTGATGGAGTCAACTGTTGATTGGGCATTGACTGTTGCCGTAACAAAAAAGGCTGCGAGAAAAAGAAAAATGGTGTTTTTCATATGTAGTCATTTAAAATTGGGAAAGGTTTTTGCCCTACTTACGTAATACTGTGCCAAAATTGAAATTTTGCGGAAAAATCCGTTTTTCTACCCTCCTTGTTAAATTTTTTAGCAAAGCCAAAGCGGTGCGTATCTTCGCTTTTCAGCGATCGGAGCCCGAATTATGAAAAAAGAAATGTTTCCTACGAATGGCCATGGCCAGGAAGAGTTTATAGAAGTTTTTGGAGCCAAAGAACACAACCTCAAGAATGTCGACATCTCTATTCCGAAGAACAAACTGGTGGTGATCACCGGTATCAGCGGCAGCGGCAAATCCTCGCTGGCCTTTGATACCATCTATGCCGAAGGGCAGCGTCGCTATATGGAAACCTTTGGCGCTTATGCCCGTCAGTTCATTGGTGAGATGGAACGTCCCGATGTGGACAAAATCACCGGCCTTTCTCCGGTTATTTCCATCGAACAAAAAACCACCAATAAAAATCCCCGCTCAACCGTGGGTACGGTTACCGAAGTGTATGATTTTCTGCGTTTGCTTTTTGCCCGGGCCAGCGAAGCTTATTCGTACAACACCGGAAAAAAAATGGTGCGCTGGAGCGAAGAAGAAATTGTAAACAATATTTACAAGCGGTTCGATGGTTATAAAATCACCTTGCTGGCGCCGCTGGTGCGGGGCCGAAAAGGTCATTACCGCGAACTGTTTGAAGAGGTGCGAAAAAAGGGATTTTTAAAAGTAAGGATTGACGGCGAAGTAAAAGACCTGACTCCAAAAATGCAGGTTGACCGCTATAAAATTCACGACATTGAACTGGTTGTTGACCGCATGAAGGTGACTAAGGACATGCGAACCCGCATTAGCCAAAGCGTACAGCAATCGCTGAAGCTGGGCAAAGAGTTGATGTTTGTGATGTACGAGGCCGATGGGCAAAAATCTTCGCTTACCAAATTTGGGGAGGCCGCCTACAGCCGGCAGTTGATGTGCGAAGACTCGGGCATTAGCTACGAAGAACCTTCGCCGAATTCGTTTTCCTTTAATTCGCCCTACGGCGCTTGTCCCACCTGTAAGGGCTTGGGGCAGGTGTACACGGTTGATATGAAGGCAATCATTCCCGACGACAACTTGAGCATTAATGAGGGCGGAATTGCCCCGCTCGGCGGCGAGCGGGAAGCCTATATCTTCAGGCAGGTGCAAACCCTGGCAAAGAAAAACAAGTTCAGTCTGGATAAGCCCATAAAAGACCTCCCGGAAAAGGCGTTGAACCTGGTGCTTTATGGTAAGGAAGGCGGCATTACCGGAGAAGAATTGCAATTTGACGATGGAGAAATTGAAGGCAATGTGTACAGCGGCGAGTTTGAAGGCGTAGTGAACCAGGTGAAGCGTTGGTTTGCGACCAGCACCAGCGAAGCCATTCAGCGGTGGGCAGAAGCTTTTATGCAGCTGACCACCTGCAAAACCTGCGGGGGCACGCGGCTGAAAAAAGAAAGCCTTTGGTTTAAAGTAGACGGGAAAAATATTGCGGAGCTAAGCGGCAAAGATTTGGTGCAACTAATGCACTGGTTCGAAGGAATTGAAAAAAGATTAAGTCCAAAGCAAAATACAATTGCCAAAGAAATCATTAAGGAAATTCGGGAGCGGTTACAGTTTTTGTTGGATGTGGGCTTAACCTATCTGACACTAAACAGACCCACCCGAACCCTGAGCGGTGGCGAGTCGCAGCGGATTCGGTTGGCAACGCAAATCGGTTCGCAGCTGCAAGGCATTACGTATGTTTTGGACGAACCCTCCATTGGCTTGCACCAAAGAGACAATCACCGCCTGATCACCGCCCTGCAAAACCTTCGCGACATCGGCAACAGTGTGATTGTGGTGGAACACGACAAGGACATCATGCTGGCGGCGGACCACCTGATTGATGTTGGACCCAAAGCCGGTTTCCACGGTGGCCGCATCATGGCGCAGGGCACACCAGATGCCGTTTTGAAAAAAAATACATTGACCGCCCACTTTCTAAACGGCGAGCGGGAAATTGTGGTGCCCAAGGAAAGACGGAAAGGCAATGGAAAATCTATTGAGCTGAAGGGCGCCAACGGAAACAACCTGAAAAACGTTTCGGTAAAATTTCCGCTGGGTAAACTAATTGTGGTGACCGGCGTCAGCGGCAGTGGAAAATCGACCCTGATCAATGAAACGCTCTATCCCTTGCTGTCCCAGCATTGCTATAACTCTAAGACAAGTCCCTTAGCATACAAAAGCATTTCGGGTCTGGAAAATATTGACAAAGTAATTGAGATCGACCAATCGCCCATTGGCCGCACACCCAGAAGCAACCCGGCCACCTATTGTGGTTTTTTTACGGAAATCAGAACCCTGTTTGCTTCGGTGCCCGAGGCAAAGATCCGGGGCTACAATGCGGGCCGCTTTTCTTTCAATGTAAAAAGCGGAAGATGCGAGGTATGCGAAGGAAGCGGTTTGCGAACCATTGAAATGAATTTTTTACCCGATGTGTACGTGCACTGCGAGAAATGCAACGGCAAACGCTACAACCGGGAAACGCTGGAGATTCGCTATAAGGGAAAATCCATAGCCGATGTGCTGAGTATGACGGTGGAAGAAGCGGTTGAATTTTTTCAAAATGTTCCGTTTCTCTATAGAAAGATTAAAGTGCTGGAAGATGTAGGGCTGGGTTATATAACGCTTGGCCAATCGGCTGTCACCTTAAGTGGAGGAGAAGCCCAGCGGGTGAAGCTGGCTACCGAACTGGCCAAAAGAGACACGGGCAAAACTTTTTACATTCTGGATGAACCAACCACGGGTTTGCATTTTGAAGACATACACCATTTGTTGGAAGTGGTAAACAAATTGGTGGACAGGGGAAATACCGTGCTGGTCATTGAGCACAACATGGATGTGATCAAAGTGGCCGATCACATTGTTGACATTGGGCCCGAAGGTGGAGAGGGCGGTGGAAAGGTTTTGTTTGAAGGCCCCCCCGAGGCGCTGCTGAAAGTCAGGGACAGCCACACGGCCCGTTTCCTCAAAGAAGAATTAAAATAACAAGGTGGGAAAACGCTGCGCAATTCATTAAGAATTGCGCAGTTGGTTTACGGCTGAATCTTTTTATTTTCCAATTGCTCGGGCTTGAGCACATAAACGATGACAACGCCGGCCACCCCCGCCAAAAAGCTAAGCCAAACGCCCAATCCCGTACCCACGTATGCCGATACCCGGATGAACTGGATCAGGGTAAACAGGGCGGCGCCGGCAAAGCAGCCTGCGGCAATCAATTTCATCTGTCCATAAAATGGTTTTGACCGATCCCCCAAAAAGCAGCAGGCCAGGCCTCCCAAAAAGCCTAAGAAAACGATGATTTCCAGATCGTGCAGCCCGTTGGTCGAACCAAAGAAGCCAATGGTCCACCAAGGAAGAAAACAACTAATAATGCCCACCACGCCGGCTACGAGGGCATACAGCTTTTGCCGGTGAAAATTCATTTGTTCCATAACTGAAAGTGTTTGGTTAAGGCCTACTCGTATGGCTTTTCGGCAAACGCCCCTTTACGTTAAATGGGAGTGAAGGAATGTCCCGGTAATCAAAGGGAGCTTTTCAGTGGGTAACTAAATATACAAAAAGGATGCGGAAGTGTGGGGTGCATTTACGGTTGTGACGGGGAAGCCTTGAGCTGGCCGGTATGTGCAAAAGAAAGACGGGTGGCGGACTGCCCGTTCAGCGGCAGGGAGTGATTGGGTTAATCTACTGAAGCGCACCACGGGTGGTTGCTTCAGCCGGATATTAAATTAAGCCAATTTCCCTGCACCACGGGTCTTCAGCTATGGCAATGAAAAGAGCGTGAAAATTCCAATAAGGGAGGCAGAAAGTGGTTAATAAAATGAAGCGTACTAATATAGGGAACGGATTAGGTTTTTTCAACCGGAATTGTATTTTATTAAGCTTTCTGCCGCTTATTGGAAGTCTTTTTATTTAACAATGAGTTTTCCTTCTTCTATGCTTTCATCGTTGGCAAAAACACTATACAGATAAGTGCCTTTATCCAGTTTGGTAATTGCTTTTTTCTCTTTCGTTTTTAAAACAGCCTGGTAGATCAGCGTGCCTTCCAGATCAAATATGTAAAAGTGCAAAGACTGTTCTGCTTTTGAAGTGATGCTTACCTCTCCGTTGTAACTGGGGTTGGGATGAATGGTCACCACATTTCCTTTCTTCAACCAGGCCTTTTTTCCGTCTTCGGTTTCCAGGCTGAAGCTAAACGGATCGTTGGCCGATTGGGATTGTGCGACCGAAAAACACAAGGTGACAAAAACAGTTAGTAACAGGTTTGCTTTCATATATCGAATGGTTTAATAAAACGTCGGACAGCGCATTTGCCTGGCCGCCCTGCCGTTGGGCGAATTCCAGTCGTTTAGCCTCCAGCCCATTCTCAAAATGGTTGAAAAGAACGAATCGTTTTGCTTGGGGTTGCCCCGTTGCTCACCATCGGGTGGAATTCGCGATAACGACCCGTTGGGTGGCGTAAAGCCTTCACGGAAATACAACTGGTTCGCCATGGCCGCCTGCTCCGGCGTCAGGTAACTGGCAAACAAACGGTTGTCGATGTAGGTGGTGCTCACATCGTCCACATAGTCGGTAAACGATTTGCGGTGCATCAGTTCCAGACCCACAAAAAAATTGTCTTTCAGGTAATATTTGAACCCGGCCCCAATGGGAATTTCCCAGGACATCAATTTGTATTCTTTTCTGTCGGGGTATTCAGCCATTC
>JAEVYV010000033.1 GCA_023392575.1 Bacteroidota bacterium
GGTTTCCCCGCATGGCTGTATACGACGATGTGCAAGGGTGGAATACGTTGCCTTACCTGGGTGCCGGTGAGTTCTACCTGGAGTATGGCGACATTGAATATACGGTTACGGCCCCTTCCAACTTGATTGTGGTGGGATCGGGTGAATTGCTAAACGAAAAAGAAGTGCTAACGGCTGCGCAGATCAGCCGCCTGGCCAGCGCCCGCAACAGCGACAAAACGGTGATGCTGCGCAGCGCCGAAGAAATCAAGGACCCCAAATCCAGACCCGCAGGCAGCAACCTTACCTGGAGGTTCAAAATCCAAAATACCCGCGATGTGGCCTGGGCCGCTTCCAAAGCCTTTGTTTGGGATGCCGCCCGCATCAATTTGCCGAGTGGAAAAAAATGTTTTGCCATGAGCGTTTATCCCGTGGAAAGCATCAAAAAAGACGGCTGGCAGCGCAGCACAGAAATGGTAAAAGCATCCATTGAACACTACTCCGCCAAATGGTATGAATACCCATACCCTGCGGCCATAAACGTGGCGGGCATTGTAGGCGGTATGGAATACCCGGGGATTGTGTTTTGTAGCGCCGAAAGCAGCGGAGGCGATCTGTGGGGGGTAACCGATCATGAATTTGGCCACACCTGGTTTCCCATGATTGTGGGCAGCAACGAACGCAAATATGCCTGGATGGATGAGGGCTTCAATACGTTTATCAATGGCCTGTCAACCAAAGCCTTTAACAAGGGGGAGTTTGCTGAGTTTTCCTATTTCCCGCCGGATCAAATGGTGAAAGTGGCTTTTAATGATAAGATGGACCTGTTGTGGACCACCCCCGATGTGATCCAGCAGCAAAATTTGGGCGTGGCTGCCTATTTAAAACCGGCCATGATGCTGGACGCGTTGCGTGATGTGGTTTTGGGGCCGGAGCGATTTGACCGGGCTTTCCGGGAATACATCAACCGCTGGGCCTTCAAGCACCCCACACCCTGGGATTTCTTCCACACCATGGAGAATGTTTCCGGCGAGGATTTGGGATGGTTTTGGAGGGGCTGGGTATTTTCCAACTCCAAGTTGGATCAAGCCGTGGCCGGAGTCAGGTATCACGACAATATCCCGGAAAAAGGAGCTGCGATCACCATTGAAAACCTGGAAGAAATGGCCATGCCGGTTACGGTGCTGGTAAAGGAAGCCAACGGCAAAGAGCAACGAATCAATTTGCCGGTAGAGGTATGGCAGCGCGGGTCGGAGTGGACGTTCAATGTGAACACAACCAGCAAAATCGCCGATGTGGTTTTGGATCCTGATAAAAAGCTCCCGGATATCAACCGGAAAAACAATAGTTTAAGCACCAAAGGATTTTAACACAAAGCCTCTCAAGTGAGAGGCTTTATTTTTTGCTGGCATTTTCAACCAACTCCTCCAGCGGCGATTCTTCCAAAACAATTCGGTGTGGTGCGCCGTCTTTTGAATGCCACTTGATCAGCCGAAAGCAGTTCTCTTCAATTTCAATGCCGGTGATGTCGCCGTCGCTGTAGCAGCAGCAGCCCGAGTTGAAGTAGGTGGGTTTTAGTTTCAGGTAATCTTCAGAAACGTTTGTGTATTCAAATTTTCTGCGCTTGATTTCGTCCTGCAGCGCTGTTATCATTTCCGGGTCGTTGATCTGCCGGGCAAACAAAAGCTGTCGGTACAGGCGTTCAATATGGGTCAGGGCTTCAAACACCGGCTGGTGGGTATGACCGGTGATCAAAAACAAATCCTGTTGCTGGGCGCTCCATTCGTACATTAAGGAGTTGTGCAGCGTTTTCAGCGAGGCGTCGTAAGCCGGGGTGTTGGGGTTGATTTGCAGATAGGCCTGCAGGGGCGCCCATACCCTGGAGACAAACCATTTGCTGAACCAGTTGCCGTCGCTGGCTTCGTCGCCCTGGTGCCCGTGGGTGCAGAAAATGGAAATGGTTTTGCCGCGGACGGTGGTTTGCAGCACCACGCCTTCGTAAATGGGCAGATCGGTTCCGTACACTTCTTTTAGTTGCATGGGGGCAAAAGGATCGTTGTCCCAGAAAAGATCGTGGTTGCCAAAAATTTTTATGAAAGCGTTTCGGGGAATGAATTGTTTTTCTTTTTCAAACGATGGTTTTTGCGCTTTTTTAACGCTGGGCCACAAGTTTTCCCAAAGCTCTTCACAATCGCCCAGCGCTATGTAGTGAAATCCTTTTTGGTGGTAATACTCCAATGCGGCCAGGTAGTTGGGTTCGCAGAGCATAAAGTCATCTGCCCCGTCGCGGCAACCTTTGTGTTGGTCCGAAAAAATTACGAAGCGGCCGGTGTTGAGGTCAAAAGGAATAACCAGGCCTTTTTTTTGATCGCCGTTCACAATTTTAGCCAGCAAGGCCGACAGGGCGGCAAAAACACGCTGTCGGTCGGGTTTCGAAGAATACCGGGCACTTAACCAAAGCACTGGTTTTAGCAGTAAACGTCTTAAAAAAGTTCGCATGGTCATTCCGGTCTGGTATTGCGTTGATTTCTTATCTGAAATTAAAAAAATAGCCCCGCAAAACGGGGCCAATACGCTCAATAATCCAACCTTTAGTTTTTAACAGCAATCATGCTGATCTCTACATTTACAAACCTGGGCAGAGCCGAAACCTGTACGGTTTCCCGTGCCGGAAAATTGCCGGTAAAATAACTTCCATAAACTTCGTTCACTTCGCTAAAGCGGTTCATATCGGTAATGAAAATTGTGGTTTTGACCACATGGCTAAAGTCCATGCCTGCTGCTTCCAAAACGGCCTTCAGGTTTTGCATTACCTGATGGGTCTCTTCCTGCACGTCTTTGTTCTTTAAATTACCGGTGGCAGGGTCGATGCACACTTGTCCGGAAATATAAATGGTGTTCTGAACCATAATTGCCTGGTTATAGGGCCCAATAGGCGCAGGGGCGTTTTGGGTATTAATGATTGTCTTTTCCATGACACGAATTACAGGAATTATTGGGAGATATGCATCATTAATTTTTGGGTGCCTGCCGGTGTGTTTGCTCCAATCCCAACGCCCAGGGAAGCATTTGTTCAATCCGTTATAATTCCTGTATTTCGTGATGCAAAATCGGTGTTATGCAAATTATTATTTTGGCCAACCAAAGCCTGAAAGACGAGCTGTTAAGCAAGGGTGTTCAACCGGAAGCCGAACTGATTTGGGTCGGGGCGCCGGCTGACTTTTTAAATTACCCAACCGCATTTGCCTGCATTGATTTGCTGTTCGACAACTCCCCCGAAAGGCTTCGGATCCTGGAACAGATTTCTGTTCCGGTCATCATCAACAGCGTGGCATACACCCTTAAAGAAACCAATCCGGCTTTTGTGCGGATAAACGGATGGAACAGTTTTCTTCAATCCGAAATTGTGGAAGCAGCCGCAACTACCGAAGAAGCCAGGCAAAGGGCAGAAGCGGTGCTGGCGCAGTTCAACAAAAAAGTGGAGTGGCTCGCCGACGAACCCGGTTTTGTTACCCCCCGGGTGATCAGCATGATCATCAACGAAGCTTTTTTTGCTTTGGCAGAAGGCGTTAGTTCGCCCACTGAAATTGATACCGCCATGAAGTTAGGCACCAATTACCCCTATGGGCCTTTTGAGTGGGCCGATAAGATCGGTGTAGAAAACCTGGCTTTGCTCCTGGAAAAACTCAGTATCGGGGAAAGGCGCTATGAACCAGCGTCGCTTTTGATGCAAAAAAAGAAGTAACCGAACGCTGGTTCAAATTCAAGGGAGAAATCAGCACTAAATTGCTAAAATATTTAGTAATTTGGTGCTGATTTAACCAACCTTGCTTACATGGAGCCTGTAACATTGAACCTGTCGGGTTACCGCATCAACGAATACCTGCTGGTGCTCAGCCCGCACGAAGAACTATGGAAAAAAGTGCAAAAAATAAAAGAGGAATTTGCAGAGAAATACAAAACCGCTGTTGCCAAACACACAAAGCCGCACATTACGCTGGTCAGCTTTGCTGGCTGGGATATGACAGAAGAAAGGATTCTGCAACGGCTGCAGGTAATTGCCATGGGCGTTGCGCCGTTTAAGGTAGAACTCAGGGATTATGGAAGTTTTCCCTCTCACACCGTTTTCATCAATGTGGTTTCTAAACTCCCCATACAAAACTTGGTAAAACAAATCAAGGAAGCGCAACGTTTGCTGAAGTTGAACCCAGAGAACAAGCCTCATTTTATAGAAGAACCACACCTCACCATTTGCCGCAAGCTAAAGCCCTGGCAGTACGAGCAGGGATGGCTGGAATATTCCCACCGCCAGTTCACCGGTCGGTTTATTGCCGATGGCATGCTCCTGCTCAAACGGCCCTGGGGTGAAAAACAAGCCTTTCAAATTGTTAGGCGTTTTCAGTTTATGAACCTGCCGGTCACCACAAGGCAGGGAAGTTTGTTTGCCTAATCGGCTGAAGGCTCATAACATTTTGCCTTGCACTTCAGCGGGGTAAAGGTCGCATCCTTGCAGGCAAAAGCATTTAATTACCAACCAAAAAACTGTGATATGGAGGAAAACAACCAAAGCCAATCGATTGATTCGTACAAAAAAGGACGGGGCGCTCAATTCAACACCAAAAACAGGTTTGTTGCCCATGAAGCAACCCGCGAACACATAGAAGGTATTGACGATTGGGAGGAGCCCGATGTACCCACGCAATACATTGAAGTATTCCCTAAAACCATTGTCAATAAAGTAGATAGCCCGGATGTGGGAATGATGTACAGCATGAACCCCTATCAGGGTTGCGAGCACGGCTGCATTTATTGTTATGCCAGAAATTCTTTTGAGTATTGGGGATATAGTGCAGGACTGGATTTTGAAAGCAAAATACTGGTCAAAAAAAATGCGCCGCAACTGCTTCGTACGTTTTTGATGAATCCCAAATGGGAGGCCACGCCCATTATGTTGAGCGGCAACACGGATTGCTACCAACCGGCGGAGCAAAAATTCCGCTTAACCAGAAAATTGCTGGAAGTTTGCAACGAGTTCAACCAGCCTGTGGGCATCCTGACAAAAAATGCCTGGATCATTAAAGACAAAGACGTGTTGCAGGAAATGGCAAGGAAAAAAATTGTATCTGCCATGGTTTCCATTACCTCGTTTGACGATAAGCTGCGCCGGTTAATGGAACCAAGAACGGTTACCGCAAAACAACGGTTGAAAGTGATTGAGGAATTGAGCGGAGCCGGTGTTCGCATGGGCATTATGATGGGCCCGATGATCCCTGGGTTGAACGAACACGAAATGCAACGCATCATGAAAGCCGCCAGAGATGCCGGCGCCACCTTTACCGCGTACACTTTTATTCGTTTGAACGGGGCTATTAAGCTGTTGTTTCGTGATTGGTTGTATAAAAATTTTCCGGACCGTGCCGATAAGGTTTGGCATTTGATTGAAGCAAGCCATGATGGAAAGGTGAACGACAGCCGCTGGGGTGTGCGCATGCGCGGCGAAGGCAACATGGCGCAAATCGTGGCGCAGCAGTATAAAAAATACGGAAAGTTGTACGGCATGAATGCCGAACGCTGGGAACTGGACACCAGTATTTTCAAAAGGCCGGGAGCGCAAGGGCGCTTGTTTTAGTGCCTGCATAAAAATTGGAGGCACTAGAATTCAACAAAGGCGCCGGATTTCGACGAGCAAGTTGGGTTGGCTTCTCATTCAATTTGCCTCCCTGCTGCAAAAATTTTCTGTTTCAAATTCTTGTTCGGTTGCGCAACACCGTTTTATATTTGCAGCGCAAAAAATTATCAATCATGCTGCGTCATCAGTTTTATATCAACAAAAAAGGATTTAGCCCAATGGGCTATCATCTTTGCGGGGCATGCTTTTGATCGGTTCGTTTTAAACCTAAGCAAAATATGCAAGCCCCGCTCCCTGCGGGGTTTTTTATTGCCTTCCGGTTGTTGCCCCTTTTTCAATTCCCAAACGGCCCGATCTGCTGTTTGGGAGCGAAAAAATTGTGCTTTTTCAAAACCGGAACCTCATTTTATCACCCGTTCAAAAATTTTATGGACCATTTAAATAACCAGAAAACGATTGATGCCAACTCGGTATTTGCCGATCGTTTTCTAAACAGTAAATCATTATACCTGTATCGGTTCAATAATTTGCCGAGTCTGCATTTTATTGCCAACATAGAAGGTGGGAAAGCTTACACAGCCTTTAAAGAAGCCTTTGCCGACCTTATTGTCTCCGAATACCAGTACCGGTGGTTCAAGAACAAGAAAAAGCAGTTTCAGTTCGATGAGACGGTTTTCATTCTGAAGAACAATTGCATTGTGGAGTTGAACGATTATTGTGAAATCCTGCACGATGGCCGGCAAGAGGATTTCATTCAGCGGTGCACAGTGCTGATGGACCGCTTTAGGGAAAAAAAGAAACGGGATCCGCTAGAGGTAAACCTGATTGTGAAAGGGAGCTATGGGCTGGAGTTGAAGGCAATGGAGATCAAACGGGAAAAGCTGGATGTGGGGCTTTTTTATGAGGAGGATTTTAAGGCGGTGGATGCCATCATCCAAAAGCGGTTGAATCAGAAAAAAGACAAAGGGATTGTGCTCTTGCATGGATTGCCGGGAACCGGCAAAACCACCTACCTGCGTTATTTGGTTGGAAGAATAAAAAAGCGAATTCTTTTTCTGTCGCCCAATGTGGCCGGCAACTTAATGGACCCTGATTTTATTGATCTGTTGATTGATAATCCAAACACGGTGGTGATCATTGAAGATGCGGAAAACATTATTATGGATCGAAGAGCCTCGGGAAGCTCCTCGGTTTCAAACCTGTTGAATATTTCCGATGGCCTGTTGGCCGATTTTTTGAACGTACAGCTTATCTGCACGTTCAACAGTTCGGTAACCCTGGTGGACCAGGCTTTGATGCGAAAAGGCCGGTTGATTGCCAAGTATGAGTTTGGTAAATTAGGCATTCAAAAAGCACAAAGGCTGAGTGATCACTTTGGATTCGATACGGTCGTTGACCAGCCAATGACGCTGGCAGAGATCAGCAATCAAAACGATCGGGAATTTGCAAGCAAACAGGTGGCGGTTATTGGGTTTAAAACAACTGCATTGGAAAACTAATGACCAAACGTACAGAACGATGAACGGATTGCGACGCAACGAAAGATCAACCGAAGCGTTGCAGCCGGTATCAAAAAAATTCCTTTAGGAGGAAGTGATATGGCAAAGTTGAAATTAACAGGAAAGCAATTAAGAAACATCGGGTACCCGCAAGGACCGGTGATTTCTGTGGCCATGAACATCATGGAAAAAAATTTTAAGCACCTGTCGCAGGCGGATGCACTGGAAATATTGAGCAGTATTTTGCAAAGCCCCAATCAATATGCGCAGGATGGCGTCTTGGGGAAAATTGCCGAGGCTTTATTGCCCAAACCGAAACCGGAAGGCGCAGAAATTCCCTTGAATCCAAACGGTATTTTGTTCAATGTGTTTGGAAGCGAAGGCATTGAGCAGGGCGCCTTGCATCAGATGCATACGGCAGCTAAATTACCGATTGCTGTTGCCGGTGCCCTAATGCCCGATGCGCATGCGGGTTATGGGTTGCCGATTGGCGGGGTGCTGGCCACGGAGCATGCGGTTATTCCCTATGGAGTAGGAGTGGACATTGGCTGCCGGATGTGCCTCTCCGTTTTTGACATCGACCCCAAAGAATTAATCCAAAGGGAGCAATTTTTTGCCAGGGAACTGAACGAGGCTACCTTATTTGGAAGCGGCTCCATGTTTGAGCAGCCCGAAGACCACGAAGTGATGGACCGAAAAGAGTTTGATGAGCTGGCCGTGTTGAAAGGGCTGCAGGGAAGGGCCTGGAAGCAATTGGGCTCTTCGGGCTCGGGCAATCATTTTGTGGAGTTTGGAATCGTGGAGATTCCGGAACAAGACAAGGTTTTGGGTCTGGCTGCCGGATCGTATCTGGGGCTACTGTCGCACTCGGGTTCCCGGGCCCTGGGCGCCAATATTGCCAACCATTACACCAAAATCGCCAAAGAAAAAAGAAGATTGCCCGGAGAGGCTTCCAATCTGGCCTGGCTGCAATTGGACGAACAGGAAGGCCAGGAGTATTGGATGGCCATGAACCTGGCCGGTGACTATGCCTCTGCCTGCCACCACATCATTCACCAAAAAATTGCAAAGCAGCTGGGCCGCCAGCCTTTAAAAATGGTGGAGAACCACCACAATTTTGCCTGGAAGGAAAAGTGGGAGGGCCGCGAGGTGATTGTGCACCGCAAGGGCGCAACGCCGGCCGGTAAGGATGTTTTGGGCATTATTCCCGGATCCATGACGGCTCCCGGCTTTATTGTCAAGGGTAAAGGGGAAGGAGCTTCGGTGCATTCAGCCTCGCAGGGCGCCGGACGAAAAATGAGCCGGACGGCGGCCTTGAACTCGGTAACCCACAGCCAGCTAAAGGAGGTATTGGCCAAACATGGCGTAAAGCTGTTGGGTGGCGGACTTGATGAGGCACCGTTTGCCTACAAGGACATTTATGAAGTGATGAAGGCGCAAAAACAATTGGTGGAAACGGTTGGTTTGTTCCATCCCAAAATTGTGAAGATGGATGGGGTCACGCCAAAGCAATGGCGAAAAAAAAGGTGGTCCGGTCCGGGCAAGGCATCGGATGAGCTGATGGGGGAGTAAGAACTTTTTTAAAATGGTCAAATGCCGGTTTAAGTGCTTCGTCATCAGCAGGACCACAGGGAGGTTTTGCCAGCCTCCTTTCCATACTCACTTGGGATTTTCCTACCTTTGCAGCCATTTTCAAACCCCTATAGCAGCCCAATATGGCCAATCGTTATAAAGAGTTTAAACAGCTGAATTTGCCCGCCATCGAAAAAGAAGTTCTGGAGCGGTGGGAAAAAGAAAACGCCTTTGAAAAAAGCATTGAAGTACGAGCCGGCGCCCAGCCTTTTGTGTTTTATGAAGGACCGCCCAGCGCCAATGGCATGCCCGGCATCCACCACGTCATCTCCCGGACCATTAAGGACCTGGTGTGCCGCTATAAAACCATGCAGGGCTTTCAGGTGCAACGCAAAGGCGGTTGGGATACCCATGGCTTGCCGGTAGAATTGGGGGTGGAAAAAGAACTGGGCATTACCAAAGAAGACATCGGGAAAAAAATCTCCATAGCCGAGTATAACCAAAAATGCCGCGAAGCAGTGTTGCGGTACAAGGACAAATGGGATGAGCTGACCAAAAGAATCGGGTACTGGGTTGATCTGGATCATCCATACATCACCTTTACCAACGAATACATCGAGTCCTTGTGGTGGTGCTTAAAAGAGCTGTACAACAAAGGCCTGCTGTATAAAAGCGTATCCATTCAACCCTATTCCCCGGCGGCGGGCACCGGTTTAAGTTCCCACGAACTGAACCAGCCCGGTACCTACCGCAATGTAAAAGATACCAGTGCGGTGGCCATGTTCAAGGCGGTAAAAAACCCTTCATCGCAATTTTTATTTGAGGCTGCGGGAAGTGACGAGGTTTTCTTTTTAGCTTGGACGACCACGCCTTGGACCCTGCCTTCCAACCTGGGGTTGACCGTTGGGCCAAACATTGATTATGTACTGGTGAAAACATTCAACCCTTATACCCACCTGCCGGTAAATGTTGTTCTGGCCAAAGCCCTGTTGGGTAAATATTTCAAGCCGGAGGGGGAAAACGGTGATTTTGAAAACTATAGCCCGGAGCAAAAACTCCTGCCCTGGAAGATCCTGGCAGAATTCCAGGGAAAGGATTTGGAAGGGTTGGAATACGAACCATTGCTGCCCTACGAGGCCAATTCCCTGCAGGCCGTAACCTCCGTCACTCCCGATGCCCGGCCCTGGCGGGTGTTGTTGGGCGATTTTGTCACCACGGAAGATGGTACCGGTATTGTGCATACCGCGCCGGCCTTTGGCGCCGACGACTTTAGGGTTGGGAAAAAATACAACATTGGCATTTTAACCCTGGTGGACCGGGAAGGAAAGTTTGTGGAGGGCTTGGGTGAGTTTTCCGGTCGCTACATCAAAGACTATAAAGGCGAAGAAAACTATGTGGATGTCAACGTCGACATCTCCGTTAAACTGAAAAAAGAAAACCGGGCCTTTAAGGTAGAAAAATACGAGCACAGTTATCCGCACTGCTGGCGCACCGATAAGCCGGTGGTTTATTATCCCCTGGATGCCTGGTTTATCAAAACCACGGCTTTAAAGGACAGGATGGTGGAGTTAAATAAGACCATTCACTGGAACCCCGAATCGACCGGAACTGGCCGTTTTGGCAACTGGCTGGAAAATATGGTGGACTGGAATTTGAGCCGCAGCCGCTATTGGGGCACGCCGCTTCCGGTGTGGCGAACCGAAGACGGAACGGAAGAAAAATGCATTGGCTCGATTGAGGAATTAAATGCGGAGATCAAAAAGGCCAGCCAGGTTTTGGGTGGCGATGTCAATACGCATTACCTGCACGATGGGATTTTGGACCTGCACAAGCCCTATGTGGACGAAGTGATTTTGGTTTCGGAGAGCGGAAAGCCCATGCGCCGCGAACCCGACCTGGTTGATGTTTGGTTTGACAGCGGGGCCATGCCTTATGCCCAATGGCACTATCCTTTTGAAAACAAAGAAGTTTTTCAGGCCAATTTCCCGGCTGATTTTATTTGCGAAGGCGTGGACCAAACCCGCGGCTGGTTTTACACCCTTCATGCCCTCGGGGTGATGCTTTTTGATAGCGTGGCTTATAAAACCTGTGTTTCCAACGGATTGGTGTTGGATAAGAACGGCAACAAAATGAGCAAGCGCCTGGGCAATGTGGTGGATCCGTTTAAAACCATTGAGCAGTTTGGCGCCGATGCCACCCGCTGGTACCTCATCACCAATGCTTCGCCCTGGGACAACCTCAAGTTTGACCTGGAAGGCATTAAGGAAGTGCAGCGCAAATTCTTTGGAACCTTATACAATACCTATCAGTTTTTTGCCCTTTATGCCAATGTTGATGGCTTTGGCTTTAAGGAAGCATACATTCCGCTGGAGCAAAGACCCGAAATCGACCGGTGGATTTTGTCCTCGCTTCAAACCTTAATTAAAAAGGTTACGGCAGCTTTTGACGAGTATGAGCCCACGCAGGCCGGCCGCCTGATTGAGGATTTTGTTGACGAACACCTCAGCAACTGGTACGTTCGTCTTTGCCGCCGCCGTTTTTGGAAGGGCGAATACGAACAGGACAAGATTGCGGCGTACCAAACTCTGTACGAGTGTCTGGAGACCGTGGTGCGGCTGATGGCGCCCATTTCGCCCTTTTTTAGCGATGAGTTGTTCAAAAACCTGAACGCCGTGACCGGAAGACATAAAGAAGCTTCTGTTCATCATGTGTTGTTCCCGGCTCATAAGGCCGAACTGATTGATACGCTTTTGGAAGAAAGGATGCAATTGGCCCAGGACGCTTCTTCGCTGGTGTTGTCGCTTCGGAAGAAAGTCAACATAAAAGTGCGCCAGCCCTTGCAAAAAGTATTGATTCCGGTGTTAAATCCACTCATGGAACAACAATTGCAAAAGGTAGAAGATCTTATTAAGGCAGAAGTGAATGTAAAAGAAATTGAATACTTATCAGATACGGAAGGATTTATAAAAAAGAAAATCAAGCCCAATTTTCAGGCCCTGGGCAAGAAGCTGGGAGCCAGGATGAAAGCGGTTTCTACGGCGCTGGCAAATTTTTCCCAGCATGAAATTTCTTTATTTGAAAAAGAAGGCAGATATTCAATCCCTGTTGGCAATGATGAGTTCGTTGAACTGGCATTGAGTGAGGTTGAGATCAGCAGCGAAGACATACCCGGCTGGACGGTAGCAAGCAAAGGATCATTAACTGTGGCATTGGATATTAATGTCACCCCTGAATTAATACAAGAAGGCGATGCCCGTGAATTCGTAAACCGGATTCAAAAAATCAGGAAGGATAGTGGTTTTGATGTTACCGACCGCATAGAGGTTAAAGTCGCTGCCAATAACGGTATCAGCCAATCTTTAGCTAAGTATAATGACTATATTTGCGCGGAAATTCTGGCAGATAAGCTGGAATTAACATCACAAATTAATGACGGGACCGATATAGAGGTTAATGATAACCCATTGAAAGTCATCGTCTTAAAAAAGGGGTAAAAATTGTATGGCTACAAAAAAGCAAGCACTGAAAAAAACTGCCAAGGCAGCAAAGCCTGCCAAATCTGCCCGTGCTTCAGCTGGAAAAGCTGTTAAAAAAGCTGCCAAACCTGCAGCCAAGCCTATAGCTAAAAAAGCTGCCAAGCCGGCCGCTAAAAAAGCGGCACCCAAAAAATCTGTTCCGGCAAAAAAAGCTGCGAGTAAGGCTGTGGCGCCTAAAGCGG
>JAEVYV010000049.1 GCA_023392575.1 Bacteroidota bacterium
GTGTTGATGACATTGGCAAAACCGCTAAAAAAGGCAAATCCCTTTTTTTCTGTATCCACCTGGGTCAACTCGTCAAAGGAAGCTCCGGCACAAAAAGCTCTTTCCCCACCCGAACGAAGCACAATAACCTTGGCCTCGGCATCTCTTCCCAGCGCATGAATTTCATTGGCAAGATCTTCCAGCAACCGGTACGGCAGCGAATTGCTTTGGGGGTGAAAAAATTCTACTGTAGCAATGCCGTTATGGGTTTCTGAAGAAACATATCCGTTAACAAGATCTTTTGTCATAGAATTGATTTATATGGCTTAAATAATGTCCCAACACCGGACTGCCCAAGCCGACTCATAAAGTTAACCCGTAAGCGAATTGTTTGAGCAGGTTTCACAAACGCTTTCAGTTGTGCTCTTGCCTGCGGCAACCGGAAGTTTCTATAAAAAATCAGACCAATTGCCCTTTTTTTTTCACAAAACCAAACCGCCACGAACGTTGTTCGCTGCATGGGCTCAACCAATGACCTTCTTACTTCAATCAAATCACCCAGGCAAAGTCATTAGAAGGCCATTAGCTAACCGTATCGCTTTGGGGTCTTAAGCCTGCTCCTTTCTTTTCACCATGGTCAGGATGGTTGCCACCCCCACATGCTCTCCGGTTTCGTCCAGCATTTCCACCAACCACTTCACAATGCCTTTGGGGATGTCGTTTTCGTCCCTGGGGTCCTGGGGGAGTTTTTCCTTGCAGGTAAAACGAATGGTTAGTTCCGAACCGGGATAAACCGGTTTGGTAAAACGCAATTCGTCAATTCCATAATTCAAGAGCACCGGCCCCAGTTCACTGCCATCGACAAACAACCCGGCCGCAGCGCTTAAAATGAAATAGCCATGGGCCACCTGGCGTTCAAACATGGTGCCTGTAAAATCGGTTTCTTTTTTATGCGCATAAAAATGATCGCCGCTCAATACAGCAAAGGCGTCTATGTCTTCGCTGGTGATGACCCTTTTTTCAGTAACGATCTGATCGCCGACCCGCAGTTCTTCAAAATATTTCCGAAACGGGTGCACGCTGCTGTGGATGCCTTTTGCATTAGGTTGATAGGACTGCGTAATGGCGGTAATGGTTGTTGGAGAACCCTGTATGGCCACTCGCTGCATATAATGCTTTACCCCGCGAATGCCGCCCATTTCTTCGCCGCCACCAGCCCGGCCCGGACCTCCGTGAACCAACATGGGTAGGGGCGAACCATGCCCCGTGCTTTCCTTGGCGTTTTCGCTGTTTAAAACCAAAATCCTTCCGTGGTGCGTGGCGGCACCCACCACAAACTCTGTAGCCAACCGGTCATCCCCCGTTACGATGGAGCAACACAAGGAACCCCTTCCTTTTTTGGCCAAAACCACTGCGTCCTGAATGTTTTTGTACGGCATGAGGGTGCTTACGGGACCAAAACATTCCACTTCATGCACCGCATCGGCTTTAAAAGGTTGTTCATTCATCAACAACAGGGGAGAAAGGAAGGCGCCTTTTTGTGCATCGGCGTCAATCAGTTCCATGCTGTCCAACGAACCATACACCAGTTGCGAAGTAGCGAGCAGCTTTTGAATGTTTTGTTTTACCTCTTCTCTTTGGGCCAGTCCGGCCAAAGCACCCATACGCACTTTTTCATTTAAGGGATTACCAATCGTGGTTTGTGCCAGTGATTTACCAATAGCGATCGAGGCGTCTTCCAGCAAATGCTCCGGCACAAATATTCTGCGGATGGCGGTGCATTTTTGTCCGGCTTTGACGGTCATTTCTTTTCGAACCTCTTTGATAAAAATGTCCCATTCGGGAGAACCGGGCCGCACATCGGCCCCCAAAACAATGGCGTTCAGCGAATCGGCTTCCATGTTGAAGGGAACGCTTTCTTCCAAAATTCTTTTGTGTGCTTTCAACAACAGCCCCGTGGCTTTGGAGCCCGTAAAGGTCACAACATCCTGTGCCGTTACATGATCGAGCAGGTCGCCGGCGCTGCCGCAGATCAATTGCAAGGCACCCGGGGGCAAAATCCCCGAGGCAATGATTTCCCTCACCACCGCTTCGGTTAAATAAGACGTGATGCTGGCTGGTTTTACCACCGCCGGTACGCCGGCCAGCCAGTTGACCGCACATTTTTCCAGCATGCCCCACACCGGAAAATTATACGCATTGATGTGGACCGCCACGCCTTCTTTGGGCACCAGCAAATGATGGCCCATAAAGCTGCCTGCTTTGCTCAGGCCTACGGGCTCGCCATCGGTGCAATAAGGCAGGTCGGGAAATTTCCGGCGCAGCGAGGCGTTTGCAAACAGGTTGCCGATGCCGCCTTCAATATCAATCCAGCTATCGGCCCTGGTGGCGCCGGTGTGGTAGCTTACCTCGTAAAATTTTTCCTTTCGCTCCAGCAGGTAGGCGGCCAGGGCTTTTAACATTCTTCCTCTTTCGTGAAAGGTCATGTTGCGCAGCGAAGCGTTGCCGGTTTGGCGGCCGTATTGCAAAATGGAGGCAAAGTCCAGCCCTTTAGTGCTGGCGGCGGCAATTTCTTTTCCGTTTACGGCATCGTACAGCGTTTGACCGTCACCGTCACCGGTAATCCATTGACCGGCAATATAGTTTTCCAGTTTTTTCATGCTTTGCTTTCGTGGTTGATGGTTTGTCCAAATTGTTTTAAGTGATGCAGGGCATGCTTGTACAGCAAATGCAGGTTTTCGTCGAAATTCAGATCGCCAAAAACAGGATGGCGGGTGACCTGCAGGTTGTTTTTTTCAAAAACCGAAAAAAAATACCGGATCTCGGTTTGCAGTTCTTTCAGCGCCTCTTCCACCGAACGGTTTTTTACCGGTGCCGGAACTTCGGGCATCAGCGGGTTGAGGGTGTTTTCTGGAAAGGGTTTGTCGCTCATCACAAAGTCACGCATTTTTTGCAGTTGCTCTTCCGGAGTAATGATGTCGGTGTAGCTGATTTTGCCCGAGGCAATGCGGAAATTGTCGGAAAAATGTTCAATCATTTGCTGCAGCGACATTTTGCCCCAACGCGGCGGGGCATCAGACGGAATTTGTTTGAGCAGGACCAAAAACCGGTTCTTGAGAAACGTTTCTTTTTCTGCATTCATATAGCAAGGTTATAACTGCAAGTTTAAGAAAAAAGCGGCCTTCGCCTATCTCTGCCTGCGCACTGTAGCCAGGCGAAGAAGTGGCTTAGGCATTGGGCTAAAAATAAAGGCTTTCCCAATTTGAAGATTTGGAAAGCCTTTGAAATATGTTAACAGAACCTTGTTTATTTTCTAGCGCAACGGCAGGATCAGTTGGCAGAGACCGATTGTTGGGTAGCCATTTCTGTTTCGATACAATGGCTCAGCTTTGAAAAAATTTCATCAATGGAGCCTTCGCCCTGAATCTCCTCCAGCTTTCCCTGTGTTTTGTAATAGCCGGCCACGGGTTCGGTTTCGTTTTTATAAACCGTAAAGCGCTTTCTGATCACCTGCTCATCGGTATCATCGCTGCGGCCCGAGGTTTCGCCCCGTTTTACCAAACGCTTCACCAACTCGTCTTCGGTTACTTCTAATGCCAGCACTTTACAGATGCTCGTTTTTTTCAGAGCCAGAAGCTTGTCCAAAGCTTCGGCCTGGGCTATGGTTCTTGGAAATCCATCAAACAAAAACCCCTTGGCATCGGCATGTTTTTCCAATGAGGAGTCGATCATTCCAATCACCACCTCATCGGGAACGAGTTGGCCCTTGTCCATAAAATTTTTGGCTTCCATCCCCAACGGCGTTTTGTCTGCAATTTCCTGGCGCAACAAATTGCCGGTGGAGAGATGAATCAAACCAAACTTTTCCACGATTTTTTCCGATTGCGTACCCTTTCCGCTTCCCGGAGGGCCAAATAAGATCAAATTGAACATAGTAAGTGCGTGCTAACCTTGAGCAACAAATATAGGGAAAAAGCTACAAGCCGTTGGCGGCAAGGGCTTGGGCAAATCATTCGCGCAGTTTGCAGGCACAACCGGCCGTTGCCAAACTGGTTTTTAAAAGTTTTGGGCAGCACCTCAGCCTGTGTCTTTCACAATAGTTTAGAACACTCCTTTCGGACTGTATTCGTAAATTTGACCAAGTAGTTTTTTATGATGCGTCTGCTTTTTTTACTCTTGCTGGCATTGAGCCTGCAGTTTTGCACGTATTCACAATCCCCTAAAAACACCGGCATGGATTCAGCTAAAAACAACCCCGCTTACTCAAATACCGATACCGCAAAAGTGACGCTCAGCGATGCGGAGTGGAAAAAAATTCTTCCCGAAGATGTTTACCACATTGCCCGGGAAAAAGGCACCGAAAGGCCCTGGAGCAGCCCCCTGGAAAATATAAAAGACAGAGGCACGTATTACTGTGCCGTATGCGGCAACCCCTTGTTTGTTAGCGATACCAAATTTGAAAGCGGTTGCGGCTGGCCCAGCTTTTATCAGCCCATCAGCAAGGGCAGCATTATTTATGCGCCGGACAACTCGCATGGAATGAGAAGAACGGAGGTAATGTGCGGCCGCTGCAAGTCGCACCTGGGACATGTATTTGACGACGGCCCTCCGCCCACCGGCCTGCGGTATTGCATCAACGGCGTAGTGCTGGATTTTAAAAAAGCCCAGGAAGCGGAAAAAGAATACAAAAAAGGAGAAAACAAGCAATAACCCCGGCGGCATTTTCCGCCACACAGCGGCTCATAAGCTGTCTGATTCTTCTTCCGGGTTATGGGAAATTTTTTCACTGGTGAACTGACTTTTAACGTATTCATTGAAAAAGCTACCCGCAGAGCCGCCGCATTCGATATACAAGTGAAAGATCTTCCAAAGCCGGGGCGGCACGTTATAATACCGGTAAACATTTCCACTGCGAAACTCTATCTCCAGGTATTTTTCCTTTTCGTTATAATCTACCTTGTGAATGGTAGATGATTTGGCTGTAAACACAGGCTTTGCCATAAAGAAAGATTTGCCATTTACATCAACTGTAAAAATTGTACCGCGTTCTTTGCAACGGGCACAGAGGGGCCGATAGCCATTCGTTTATCACAGGCTTGAAAATCCATTTGGCTTTGTTTAAGGTATATTGTTTGTAGTTTGGTGGTTTATGTTTCAAAGAATCTCGGGCAGGGTTAAAAAGTTTTGGGCAGGATTGGCTTTATTATCCGTTGAAATGGCCATTGTGGTGAGCTTACTTATTTGCGCCCTGGTGGTATTCATTTTCATTACCCGGCGGATTTTTGTTTTAAAGGAAACCGGCTTCGACCAGCGTGTTTTTAGCTATTTGAAGCTCCACGTCAGTGCGCAAAACAATGACCCGGTGATGTTTTTTACTTTTTTGGGCTCCCACCAATTCCTTATTCCCGCCAACCTTGTGCTGATCGGGTATTATCTTTTGATCAGAAAACATAAATGGCATTCCATTAAAGTGCCGGCCATTGCCTTGAGCAGCCTGGCGCTCATGGTGGGGTTGAAGAGACTTTTCAACCGCCCCCGGCCCGATATTCCCCTGCTGTATGAAGCAAAGGGCCTGAGTTTTCCCAGCGGCCATGCCCTCATGAGTGTTACGTTTTATGGATTGCTTATTTACATTGTTTTTAAAACCTACCGCCAGAAAAACTGGAAATGGCTGGTCATTTCCCTGCTGATCCTGCTGATCCTCATCATTGGATTTACCCGGATTTATTTAAGGGTTCACTATGCCACCGATGTGATTGCCGGTTATTGTGTGGGTTTTTTATGGCTGGTTTTTGCCCTCTGGTTTTTAAACCGGCTGGAAAAATACAGCAAGCAAAAGCTGGATGCGGCTGTAAAACAGGAGCCCGTTGCCCAAACCCTTCCGGTTCTGGAACAAAGCAGTTAATTGCCTTCTGCAGAGCTATTCGCTGTTTTTCAACGATTTAATCTTAACGTTTGGCCTCCTCCCAAGCCGCTTTAAAACCGTACCTTTGCGCCTCAATTTCTGAGTACTATGATTTCTGTAAATAATGTCTCTCTTTCCTTTGGCAAAAGGGTTTTGTTTGACGAGGTAAACATCAGTTTTACCAAGGGCAATTGTTATGGCGTGATTGGTGCCAACGGAGCCGGAAAATCTACTTTTTTAAAGATTTTGTCGGGTGAGATTGAGCCCAACAAAGGCACCGTAACCATTACACCGGGTGAGCGGATGGCGGTATTGAAACAAAACCAGTTTGAATTTGACGAACAAACGGTTTTGAATACCGTACTGATGGGCCATAAAAAAATGTGGGAGGTCATGCATAAAAAAGACGCTATTTATGCCGATCCCAACGCCACCGAAGATGATTACATGAAGGCCGGGGAACTGGAAGCCGAGTTTGGCGAAATGGGTGGATATACCGCAGAAAGCGATGCAGCTACCCTGCTGAGCGAACTGGGTGTGAAGGAAGAGTTTCAGCAATCCCTGATGAAAGATATTCCCTCTACTTTGAAGTTGAGGGTGTTGCTGGCACAGGCGCTGTTTGGCAATCCCGATATCCTGCTTTTGGACGAGCCGACCAACGGACTGGATATTGAAACCATTGGCTGGCTGGAAAATTTTCTGGCCGATTATGAAAACATCGTCCTGGTGGTTTCCCACGACCGTCACTTTTTGGACGCCGTGTGTACCCACGTGGCAGATGTGGACCGCTCCAAGATCAAAGTTTTCACCGGCAACTATACCTTCTGGTACGAGTCTTCGCAACTGATGGCCCGCCAGCTTAGCGATAAGAATAAAAAAGTGGAAGAAAAGCGTCAGGCCCTACTGGATTTTATTGCCCGTTTTTCGGCCAATGCTTCAAAATCCAAGCAGGCTACCTCGCGTAAAAAGGCTTTGGAAAAACTGACCATTGAAGAGATTGAACCTTCCAACCGCCGCTACCCGGGCATTATCTTCCAGCCGCTTCGTGAGGTGGGAAATCAGATTTTAAACGTAGAGAACTTAAGCTCTTCTGTAGAAGGCCGGAAACTGTTTGATAAGGTAACCTTCAGTGTAAACAAAGGCGAAAAAATTGCTTTTTTAAGTAAAGACCCGCTTGCCATTACCAATTTCTTTGAAATTATTAATGATAAGCTGAGCGCCGATAGCGGAAAGTTTGAATGGGGCACGACCATCACCAAGGCGTATTTGCCGGTGGAAAACAGCGAGTTTTTTGGCAATGGCCTCAACCTGATGGAGTGGCTGCGCCAGTACGTGCCGCCCCATGTTACCGATGCCGACGAGCCGTTCCTGCGGGGCTTCCTGGGCAAGATGCTGTTTAGCGGGGACGACATCATGAAAAAGACCGATGTGCTGAGCGGTGGCGAAAAAGTACGCTGCATGATCAGCCGCATGATGCTGCAAAACCCCAACCTGGTCATTTTGGATCAGCCCACCAACCACCTGGACCTGGAAAGCATCCAAAGCTTTAACGAAGGCTGTCTAACCTTCCCGGGCATTGTGCTGCTTACATCGCATGACCACACCTTCCTGCAAACCGTGGCCAACCGCATCATTGAGCTAACGCCCAAGGGAGTGATTGACCGGCTTATGACCTTTGATGAGTACCTGCAGGATAAAAGGGTAAAAGAACTCCGGCAGGAAATGTATGAAAGTGCTGTTTTTGCCTGATCCGCCTGACAGCTGCAAATAAGTGAATCCCGCCCTGTGGCGGGATTTTTCATGTAATCCCGGTATGGGAATCCGGCATTTGGTTCCCGGGCCTTTTCTTGTTCGGACTTGGGGAAGGCCTGCCTCCGGGTTTTGGGCAACCGTTCTTTGTTCGGGTTTCTTTTCTTACATTGAATAGAATTCATGAACCCTTTTCATCCATACTCCCTCTTTCCGCTTGGCGACCGGGGATTGCTCATTGATTTTGGGAACCTCATTGATGAAAACATCAATCAAAAAGTTTTGCGGCTTTTTGATCTTCTTAAAAAAGCTGCACACCCTTTTATCACAGACCTTATTCC
>JAEVYV010000114.1 GCA_023392575.1 Bacteroidota bacterium
GTACAGGGCACAAGCTTTAAGACCCAGTTGCCAGCTAAGCAAATACGAATCTGCAATTTCTTCCACAACTGCCTCGTGCGGCAGGTTGATGGTTTTTGAAATGGCGCCCGATATAAAAGGCTGGGCCGCCGCCATCATGCGGATGTGGCCGTGGGCATGAATGTACCGCTGGCCTTTTTTACCGCATTTGTTGGCGCAATCAAATACCGGCAGGTGCTCTTCTTTTAAATACGGAGCCCCTTCCACCGTCATCGTTCCGCACACATAATCGTTGGCCGCTTCCATTTGGTCGTCGGTAAACCCTAAGGCTTCCAGCAGGCTCCACTCAAAATTGAAGTACTGCTCGGGCTTGAATCCCAGGCGCTGCAGGCATTCTTCGCCCAACGTATATACGTTGAATACAAAGCCGATTTCAAACGCCGATGCCACGGCGGCATCCAGTTTTTTGATTTCTTCGGCAATGAACCCCTTTTCGCTTAAGCTTTGATGATTGATGTGCGGCGCCCCGGCAAACGTTCCCGAGCCCACGGCATACTTCACAATTGCCTCTGCTTGTTTTTGGCTGTAGCCCAGGTTTTTCAAGGCCACGGGAACCGACTGGTTGATGATTTTGAAGTACCCGCCGCCGGAAAGTTTTTTGAATTTCACCAAGGCAAAATCAGGTTCCACCCCGGTGGTATCGCAATCCATTACCAAACCAATGGTCCCCGTTGGGGCGATAACGGTTGCCTGCGCATTGCGGTAGCCGAATTTTTCGCCCAGTTCCACGGCCTCATCCCAGGCCTTGCAGGCGGCTTTCAGTAAATAATCCGGGCAGTACTGCGCCTTCAGCCCCTGGGGTTTTACGCTCAACCCTTCGTACACATCGGCATCGTAGGCGGCCAAGCGGTGGTTGTGCATGACCCGCAGCATGTGCTTTTTATTTTCCTCGTAGCGGGGGAAGGCGCCCAGCACTTCGGCCATTTCTGCGGAAGTTTTGTAGGCCACACCCGTCATGATGGCGGTGATGGCACCGGCCATGGCCCTTGCTTTTTCGCTGTCGTACGGAATGCCGCTGACCATCAACAACGTGCCCAAATTTGCATAACCCAGCCCCAGGGTTCTGTACTCATAGCTTAACTGCGCCACTTCTTTTGATGGAAACTGCGCCATTAATACCGAAATTTCCAGCACGGTAGTCCACAAGCGGCAGATGTACTCAAAACCCTCCACATCCAGTGTGCCGGTCTCAAAATCGTAGAATTTTATAAGGTTGGCCGATGCCAGGTTGCAGGCGGTGTTGTCCAGGAACATATACTCCGAACAGGGGTTGGAGGCCCTGATCTCGCCGCCTTCCGGGCAAGTATGCCATTCGTTGATCGTCGTGTTGTATTGGGTTCCGGGATCGGCACAGCGCCACGCTGCATACGCAATCTGGTTCCACAGTTCCTGGGAAGGAACTTTCTTCATCACCTTGCCGTCTGTTCGGGCGGTCAGTTCCCAGTCTTCGCCCTTCTCCAGTTTCTCAAAGAAGGAGTTGGGAATGCGCACCGAGTTATTGGAGTTTTGGCCGCTCACTGTTCTATAGGCCTCACCTTCGTAGTCGCTTGAATAACCGGCATCAATGAGGGCAGATACCTTTTTTTCTTCTTCTACCTTCCAGTTAATGAACTGCACGATTTCCGGATGATCCAAATCGAGACAAACCATTTTGGCAGCCCGACGGGTGGTGCCGCCGCTTTTGATGGCCCCGGCCGCACGGTCACCGATTTTCAGGAAAGACATCAACCCGCTGGAAGTTCCGCCACCACTTAACTTTTCGCCTTCACCACGCAGGTTAGAAAAGTTGGTTCCCACACCGGAACCGTATTTAAAGATCCGGGCCTCCCGGACCCAAAGGTCCATAATGCCGCCGTCGCTCACCAAGTCGTCTTCCACGCTCAGGATAAAACAAGCATGGGGTTGGGGGCGTTCGTAGGCCGATGTGGATTTTTTTAATTGTCCGTCCACGGCATCCACGTAGTAGTGTCCCTGGGGCTTTCCTTTAATGCCATAGCTTTCATACAAACCGGTATTAAACCACTGGGGTGAGTTGGGCACACACATCTGGTTCAAAATGCTGTATACCAACTCTTCGTAAAAAATCTGGGCGTCGTCGAAGGAGGCGAAGTAGCCGTATTTTTCGCCCCACACCCGCCAGCAATTCGCCATGCGGTGCGCCACCTGCTTTACAGAGGTTTCTCTTCCCAGCGAACCGTCGGGTTGCGGCACACCGGCTTTTCGAAAATATTTTTGTGCAAGAATATCTGTAGCAATCTGGCTCCAATGTTTTGGCACTTCTACGTTATTCATTTCAAACACAACTTCTCCACTCGGATTACGGATCACAGAGGTCCGATAATCGTACTCGAATTGATCAAACACGTTGACATCTTCTCTTGTGTACTTACGGTGGAACGTAAGTCCTTTTTTGGTTACACTTTTTACACTTGCCATAACTGCGGTTTTAATTGGGTTTTGGTGGTTTATTTGGTGGTTTTGCCGATTGGGGGCAGGGCGACGAAAATATCCTTCCAAAAGCGAAAAAACACGCCAGAAATATTCACATGGCAAGTTAAAAAAGTGGATAACTACTCTGACCTACACCTGTCGCACATTTCACGATTTATACACATTTTTCGAGAAAATGTGCGAAAATTCTGCTTGGATTTCCTCTAAGAAGACATATAAGGAATACGGCCCTTTTTTCCAAAACAAAAACCATTGCCGGGCTTAGTCAATTCCTTTCCACCCGAGCCGGCATGTCGATGTTTTCCGCAGCCTGTAAATGCATTGCCGGGCCACTGTTGCTGCCGTTCCGCACCGGCGAGCAAACAAAAGGGACGCAATGGCAAAAGTTTTGCATTTTTGTAGCTAATAGCCTATTACGAATGATGATGCCTGTTTACCAATCGTTAGCAGAGAAAAGAAAGAAGGGACAAAAGTCGTTTGCGGTTTTGATTGATCCGGACAAGGTTTCGACATCTGCACTTCACGAAACAATCGGCCTGGCCGAAGAAGCGCGGGTTGATTATTTTTTTGTAGGCGGCAGCCTGGTCATTTCCGACCATTTGGACGCCTGCATTCAACAGATCAAATCGGCCTGCTCCATCCCGGTCCTGCTCTTTCCGGGCAGCCCTTCGCAGATTAGTAAACACGCCGACGCCCTGCTCTATTTGTCGCTGATTTCCGGCCGCAATGCCGACTACCTGATCGGGCAGCATGTGATTTCTGCCCCCTTTGTCAAAAAAAGCGGATTGGAAATTATTCCCACCGGTTATATGGTCATTGACGGCGGCGCCGCCACCACCGTTTCATACATCAGCAACGCCAGCCCCCTGCCCGCCGACAAACCCGAAATTGCCATGTGTACCGCCATGGCCGGAGAAATGCTGGGAATGAAGCTAATTTACATGGACGCCGGCAGCGGC
>JAEVYV010000159.1 GCA_023392575.1 Bacteroidota bacterium
CCTTCTTTTATTGAAATTATACCCGCAGGCCTTTGCCGGTTTGTCTAATCTTTAGAAAAGCGAAACTCCCGAAACAATTTGTGCGAACCATTATCGTATTGCCACAATTGCAGGCCGGTACCCTGCATGTAAAAGGTGCTGAAGTTTTCCTTTAAAAACTCAAGTAATTCCTGGGCCTCAGTTGGAGAGGCTTCGTCCTGAATGGTAATTTGGGGCAGGAAATTTTCCTGGTCCTGCGGAATTAAAAAAGAGTTCCATTCCCGCCGCAGCTGTTCGTGCATTTGTACCAGATCCGGGCATTCTATTTCATAAGCCACACCGCTGCCGGTAAAAAAAGGCTTGCGGACGTGCAAGAGCAGGGGACTGGTTTCCTGACTGAGGGTTTCAATCGTTTCAATGATGGAGAGTTCGCTGGGCAAGAGATGAAACAGGGTAAGATGGGCGTCCATTTCGTTGCTTCCGGGAAAATAAATCTTTCGCAGTGCATTGAAAAATTCAAAAGCATTCTCCTCAACGGCAACAGTCAGTACAAAAGGCACATCCATGCCGTAAATAAACAAATTTTTGGCTTAAAATCAGCGGCTGAGTTCTCTTCTCCAACACCGGTTAGTGTTGTTTTAAAAGATATTTCTCCAGCGCGTCAAGAGCCTGTTTTTTTAGATCCGGGGGCAGCAGCTCCTGATCATGCCACTCGTCGTGTTCCCGGCGGAACGAAAAAGAAGGAAACTCGGGCTGGCTGGCTTCGGAAAGAAAAACATATTTCTCGTGGTCAAATACTACCCGGTACACCACGTTTTGCTTATTGACGGCCAGGTTGGTTGAAAACAGATCTTCCATTTCTATGCGTTTACAAGTTCACGAGTTTGCAGGTTCGCCGCTTGGGGCCGGCCGCGGGTGAATTACCATACTTACTGGGTTCCCAGGGTGTCCTGCGCCGGGTTTTGCTGCAACAATTGCATCAATTCATCAAGTTTGGGTGCCAAAATAATTTCGGTGCGGCGGTTGCGCTGGCGGCCCTCGGCGGTGGTGTTCAGGTCCACGGGTTCGTATTTGCTGCGGCCGCTGGCTGTAACCCTTACCGGATCTACCTTATAGGTGTCGGTTAAAATGCGGACAATGGCTGTTGCCCGGGCCACGCTTAAGGCCCAGTTGTCTTCGTAGCGGCCCTTGATGGGGATGGAATCCGTATGCCCTTCCACCACCACGTTAATATCGGGGTTAAGGTTTAAAACCTGGGCCAGGCTGCCCAGCGCCTGTTTGCCTTTGGGGTTCACTACAGCACTGCCCGATGGAAAGAGCAGACTTTCCTGAAGGCTCACGTATACCTTGCCGTTTTTGGTAAAAACCTGTAGTTCGTTGGAGTTAAAGCCCACCAAAGCATCGGCCATCTTCTTTCTTAGGTTTTCTACCGCCTGCCTTTGCTGGTCCAGCATGCGGCGCAGGTCCCACAGCCGTTTTTGTTCGGCTTCCAGTTGCTTTTGGGTCATATTGGCCGTTCCTGTGGCTTTGGAAGCCTGCTTTAGTGCATCGTCAATTTGTTGCACCAGCTTGGCGTTATCGCCCTGCAGGCCTTCAATCTGGCCTTTTAACCGGGTAATGTCCTGATTGAGCTGGGTGATTTGGGCCAATAGTTCTTGTTCCCTGTTCAGGGATTGCTGGTATTTTTTCTGCGATACACAGGAGGCCAGTAAAAAAATGGAAAGCCAAACGGGTAAAAAAAAGCAGGGGTGTTTTTTCATGGCTACAAATATTTGCGGCACCGCTTAAAAAATTATGCCATTGAACTTTTTTATCTTGCAGTTCACCGACGATTTCCATATCCCGGTCTATGGCTATAAATAAGAATATTGAACTATATTTAACTTTGAATTAGCCTTATGTGTATGAGGGTCAATCTCTTCAATACCATAATTGGTTCTAATCTTTTCTTAACACTTAATGTAAATGAAGAGAAACACCATTTTGTGGGCCGATGATGATGCTGATGATCTGATGTTGATGAAGGAAATCCTTCTGAAAAACGATCGGAACTTCGAAATTGTGGAGGTTCGCAATGGCCGGGAGGCCCTGGATTATTTGGAACAGGCCAAACAAACATCTTCTCTTCCCTCGCTCATTATCCTGGACATCAACATGCCTATTTTGGACGGCAAGGAAACCCTGTCCATCCTAAAAAAAACGGAAGTTCTTAAAGACATTCCCGTGGTGGTGTTTACCACTTCCAACAGCGAACTGGACAAGCTGTTCTGTAAAAAATTCCAGGTAGAAATGATCACTAAACCCCCCAATTACAAAAGCCTGGAAAAGGCGGTGCTCCGCCTTTTAAATTTTTGCAACCGGTAAATCAAGGCCCGCAGGCCTTGAGATCACTTAACCGGCCGGATGACTGCCGCTGCGGTTGCGGCCTTCTAAAATTGGTTTGGCCTTGAGCTCAATGGCATAGCCAAGTTCGTCGGAAAGGTCCTGGTAGCGTTCATCGGCTACCCAGCGCCTTCTTTCCTTGTGCAATACCAGTCTTTGGGGCGGAGCATTTTCCCGCCGGCCATTGTATCGTTGAAGCCGTGCATAGCACTGGCCGTTTTCACCTATAGATACCTCATAATGAGCCAAAGCACCCTCGTGTAACACTACTGCTGTCATTTCCATATCAATATGCTTTATATGGCCAAAAAACCAAAGATGATGCCTCTTTTCCCTGTGCACAAATAACCTCAACCAAGTGGCTTTTGTTCATCAGAAAACCCCATTTCTTCTACAGTTCAGGCTATTTTTTGGGTTTTTGCCCCTTATTCAAAAGCCGAAGGCGTTAAGTTTGTGGCGCAAAAAGAACAAATCATCATTTGCCTTTGGCTTTGCTCTGTCAATCTGGCAACCATTTTAGTTTGGAACAACCATTGATGGCTAAGGGCGTTTATCAAAAACCAGATTTTTAAATACAATCACTATGGTACAGGAGAAAGGAACCATTTCCATTCACACCGAGAATATTTTTCCCATTATTAAAAAGTTTTTGTACTCCGATCATGAGATCTTTTTACGTGAATTGGTGAGCAATGCCGTGGATGCAACCCAAAAGATCAGGCGCCTGTCGTCCCTGGGCCAGTTCAATCAGGAGCTGGGCGACCTGACCATACAGGTAAAGGTGGACGAAAAGGCCAAAACCATTACCATCAGCGATAAGGGGATTGGCATGACGGCCGAAGAAGTGAAAAAATACATCAATCAGATTGCTTTTTCGGGTGCCACCGAGTTCATGGAAAAATTCAAGGAAGCCAATGACGCCAACGAAATCATTGGCCGCTTTGGCCTGGGCTTTTATTCGGCTTTTATGGTGGCCGATAAGGTGGAGATCCAAACCCTGAGCTACCAGGACGGGGCCGAGCCGGCCCGCTGGGTGTGTGACGGAAGCACCGAATTTGAAATTACCGAAGGCAGCCGCACCGAACGGGGAACGGATGTCATTCTTTATGTAAACAGCGAGAACGAGGAGTTTTTACAACAGCACCGCATTCAGGAAATCCTGGATAAATACGCCAAATTTCTTCCGGTATCCATTCAGTTTGGCACCCGCAGCCAAAGTGAGGAAGACGGCGTGGACGAAAAAGGGGAGAAGAAATACAAAAGCGTTGACGTTCCCAACATCATCAACAACACCAATCCCATTTGGACCAAACAACCCTCGGATTTGAAAGATGAGGATTACCTGAATTTTTACCGGGAGCTGTATCCGTTTTCCGATGACCCCTTGTTTTGGATTCATTTGAATGTGGATTATCCCTTCCACTTAACCGGGGTTTTGTATTTCCCCAAACTCAAAAATGATTTTGAGGTCCAGCGCAATAAAATAAAATTATTCTCCCGCCAGGTATTCATTACCGATGAAGTAAAGGACATTGTGCCGGAGTTTTTAATGCTGTTGCACGGCGTGATCGACTCCCCCGACATTCCGCTGAACGTCAGCCGCAGCTTTTTGCAGGCCGATAGCAATGTTAAAAAGATCAACAGTTACATCACCCGCAAAGTGGCCGATAAGCTAAACGAGCTTTTTAGAAAAGACCGCAAGGCCTATGAAGAAAAATGGACCGACATCGGGCTGTTTGTCAAATACGGCGCCATCAGCGAGGAAAAGTTTTACGAAAAGGCAAAGGATTTTTTGCTGCTGACCAATACCGGCAAAGAGCATTTTACCCTGGAAGAATACCAGGCCAAGGTAAAGGATTTTCAAACCGATAAGGACGGCCGGCTGGTGTACCTCTACACAATGGACGGAGAACGCCAACACGCCTATGTACAGGCCGCCAACAAAAAAAGCTACGATGTTCTGCTGATGGATTCCCCCATTGACAACCATTTTATGCAGCACCTGGAAATGAAGCTGGAGAAAGTGTCGTTTAAAAGAGTGGACGCCGATGTGCTGGATAAACTGATCCAAAAAGAAAACAGCGCCAAGCACCAACTAACCGAAGAAGATGCAAAGAAAATAAAAGAGGTTTTTGAAAAGGCCATCAACAATGCCAACATGAAGGTGGAGGTGGAAAGCCTTTCGGCAGACGAGCTGCCCGTAACCATCACCATGGAAGAATGGATGCGCCGCATGAAGGATATGGCCCGTATGGGCGGTGGCGGCGGAATGAGTTTTTACGGATCGTTGCCCGATACTTACAAGGTGGCCGTGAACGGCAATCACAAACTGATTGCCCGCATGCTGCAGGCAGACGAGGCGCATCAGGCCCAACTGGCCAAGCAGGCTTTTGACCTGGCTCTTTTATCGCAGGGCATGTTGAAGGGCGCCGACCTGACCGCTTTTGTGGAAAGAAGCGTTAAGGTGATGAACGAAGAATAAGGTTGTAACCGGCAGCCAATTTTACCAGTGGCTGCCGGTTAAAAACCTTAAGAGTTAGAGGGCCTGCAAAACCTCCGCTACCACCCGGGGGTAGTGCAGGTGTTCCAGCTGATGAATGCGCTGGGCCAGGGTTTCGGGGCTGTCTTCCTCCAAAACCGGACAGGCGGTTTGAAAAATAACATCACCATTGTCGTAATGCTCGTCTACATAATGAATGGTAATGCCGGATTCTACCTCCCCGGCACTTAAAACCGATTGGTGCACATAGACGCCGTACATGCCCTTGCCTCCGTACTTGGGCAGCAGGGCGGGGTGGATGTTGATGATGCGCCGGGGAAAGGCCTCGATCAACCCCTGGGGGATTTTCCAAAGAAAGCCCGCCAGCACAATCAGGTCGGTTTTTGCTTTTTGCAATTCGGCCACATAGCCATCGCCCCGGAAAAACCGTTCCCTTTCGATCAGCAAAACCGGGAGGCCTTCTTTTTCAGCAATGCTTAAAACGCCGGCTCCGGGTTTGTTGCACACAATCAGGCTGACCCGGGCAAACGGTGAGTTTTTGAAATAGTTAATGAGCTGTTGGGCATTGCTGCCGGCACCGGAGGCAAAAACAGCCAGGTGCTTTATGCTTGGACTTTCGGTGTTTGGGGTTTGATGCGAAACGCTTTCTTCTTGTTGCAAATCTTTCATTTTCCGGGTTTATTAGTAGATCTCGGTTCGTTTACGTTCTTATGTTGATGGGCCGGAGGCGCCGGTTTTTTGTTTCTTCTTGTCATTTTGCTTCCCAGTTTGCCAATGTAGGTTTTAAAAAACAAAAACTGCCCCAGGGGAAGGCTGACCGCCAGCACCATAAACGGCCAGACCAGGGTAACAATAAGAATATATGTCAGCAGGTAAAGAATGTCGTTTTCAATTTCGGTAAAGGCCATCAGCTTTTTGCCGGTCAGGCCCGTCAGGCTGCCGCCGGTGGCAAAGGTGATCAGTATCAGCAAAAGCCGCCATCCGCCCACCTCCCATTTTTTCTTTAGTCGTTTAAACATGACCTTGCCTTGAGTTGGGCGAAATTAGACCTTAGTATTTAGAAATGATATCTAATGGTTTACCTGTAGTTTTGGGGATTTCAACATTCCTTGGCCCGGCTGACGGATATGTGACAGTTTTTGTAAGGGAAACAATCCAAGCCTTTTTGAATCCGCTGAAACCCAAGCCCATAGCGGGTTAAAAAATTTTTTGCAACGTGGCTGTTTTGTTAAAATCCTGTCATATTTTTGCACCCGATTCGGGAAATTATCCACATTTTCAGACCAATCTTTTCTATGAATTTTTTAAAGATAATCGCCAAGAATAGTGTACTGCCAGGACTTTTCCTCCTCCTTTCTTTGAATCCGGTAAAAGCTCAGAATGGTCAGCAGATCTTTCAGCAACATTGCCAAAGCTGTCATGCTTTGGATAAAGACTTAACCGGCCCTCATTTAAGAGGTGTGGAAGAGCGTGGTCCCTGGGGCGATAGAGCCAATTTGGTAAAGTGGGTGCACAATCCCGGAGCTTTTATCCCAACCACACCCTATACCCAGGATTTACAGAAGACCTACGGATCGATCATGCCCGGCTTTCCGCAGTTGTCAGAAGACGAAATTCATGCCATTTTTGACTGGATCAAAACCGCACCACCTCCCGG
This sequence comes from Bacteroidota bacterium, assembly GCA_023392575.1. Taxonomy (GTDB): domain Bacteria; phylum Bacteroidota; class Bacteroidia; order Chitinophagales; family Chitinophagaceae; genus Flavisolibacter. Next base: position 6,519 of record JAEVYV010000159.1, read on the forward strand.
TGGCGCAAAACCAGGCCCCGGTGGGGAAGGCGTAGTAGAGGGTGAAGGTGCTGCCAACCGCAATGCCCTGATCTTTGGCGTGATTTCCCTGATCCTTGCCATTGTTGCCCTGATTTTAATGCAGGTAAACAGCAACCTGAAAAAACTTTCCGACGATAAGGAACGCATTCTGCGTCCGGAGCCCGTTCCTTTCTGGCGCAATAAAATCTACATTGCTTTGTTTGCCATCATCTTATTTATCATTGGTGGTTATTATGTGGGCAAAGGCGCCATTGGATTGGGCCGCCAGCAGGGCTACCAGCCAACCCAGCCCATTTATTTTTCGCATAAAGTGCACGCCGGCATCAACCAGATCAACTGTTTGTACTGCCACGGCAGCGCCTTTGAGGGCAAACATGCCGGCATTCCTACACTTAATATTTGTATGAACTGCCATACCTCCATCACCACTTACGAAAAGGGCCCCAAGCTTTACGATGAGCACAATCATGAGATTGATGGAACTGCCGAGATCAATAAATTATTTAAATACGCAGGATTTACCCCCGGTCCCGGTGCCAAATGGGATCCTTCAAAAGCCACATCGCCGGAATGGGTAAAAATTCACAACCTGCCCGACCACGTTTATTTCAACCACGCCCAGCATACAAAAGTAGGAAATGTACAATGCCAGACCTGTCACGGCAATGTGCAGCAAATGGATAAGGTGAAGCAAGAGGCTGAGTTAAGCATGGGTTGGTGCGTGAACTGTCACCGCGAGTCCAAAGTAAACTTCAATTATAGCGACAGCACCGGTAACAAATTCTACAGCATTTACGAGAAGTTTCATAACGATATCAGATCCGGCAAAATGGATAGTATAACAGTTAAGGATATCGGCGGTTTGGAATGTCAAAAATGTCACTATTAATAATTAGCAAATGTGCAAATATGCAAATTTGAAAATGGCTACCCGCGGCCTCTGACCGCCTGGCAGACAATCATTTTCACATTTGCCAATTATCAAATTTTCAAATTGTATTATGAGCGATAAAAAATACTGGCAAAGTTTCGCTGAGCTGAATAACAAGGAAGCTGTTCAAAAGTTGGCGCAGAATGAGTTTGCCGAAGACCTGCCTTTTGAAGACCTCGATGGCAAAGGTTTGTTGGATGCCAAAACGCCCCGTCGTGATTTCTTAAAGTATTTGGGCTTTAGTACAGCTGCCGCTACCCTGGCAGCCAGTTGTGAAACCCCTGTGCGTAAGGCTATGCCTTATGTAAACAGGCCGGAAAACGTAACCCCCGGAGTGGCTAAGTACTACGCCAGTACTTATGTGCTTGACGGAGACGTGGTTCCGGTGGTGGTAAAAGTAAGAGATGGCCGCCCCATCAAAATAGAAGGAAACACTTTGTATCCCTTCACCAAAGGAGGTACCTCGTCCCGGGTTCAGGCTTCTGTTCTGGATCTTTACGATATGTACCGCCTGCCCCATCCCAAGCGCAAGGCCGGAGCCAGCTTTCAGGAAATTCCCACCTTTGAGCAACTGGATACACAAATTACCAGCGCCCTGGCCGGACTGGGCGGAGCGCCGGTGGTATTGCTGACCAGCACTATTGTATCGCCTACGACCAAACAAATTATTGCTGAATTTTTAGCCAAACATCCCGGAAGCCGCCACGTCCAATACGATGCGATTTCCTATAGCGGTCTGATTCAGGCCAACGGAGGCAAAATACCAGCCTACCAGTTTGATAAGGCAAAAGTTATTGTCAGCCTGGGTGCGGATTTTCTCGGAACCTGGTTATCGCCTGTTGAATTTGCCCGTCAATATGCAGCAGGACGGATCATTGATGAGAAAAACCCCGGCATGAGCAAGCATTACCAGTTTGAAAGCTTTTTAAGCATGACTGGTTCCAATGCCGATGAACGCTTTACACACCGTCCTTCCGAAGCCGGCCTGGTGGCCCTGGCCCTGCTGGCGGCTGTAGGCGGACAGGTTGCGGAACCCAACATTGCCGATGCCAACCTGCGCAACGCCATTCAAAAAGTTGCCAACGACCTGAAGGCCAACAGTGGCGCCGCCCTGGTGGTTAGCGGAAGCAACGATGTGAACGTACAAACCGTGGTAGCGGCCATCAACAGTGCCCTCAACGCTCCAATTGAGGGTTCCCTGAACAACAGACAGGGAATTGACGCCGATATGATCAACCTGGTCAATCAAATGAATGCCGGCCAGGTAGGAGCTTTATTGATCTACGGCGCCAACCCGGCGTACGATTATTTTGATGCCGATAAATTCAAAGCCGGACTGGCCAAGGTAAAACTCTCTGTTTCCTTCAATGAAAAAATGGATGAAACCACGGAGCTTTGCCAGTACTCCGTTCCCTCGCACCATTATCTGGAAAGCTGGGGCGATGCCGAACCCAGACCCGGTTACATCAGCTTTATCCAGCCCACCATCAATCCTTTATTTAAAACACGTCCGTTCCAGGCCTCTTTGATGAAATGGAGCGGTAACAATACCGACTACGAAACCTATTTCCGCACTTTCTGGTCTGGCAGACTGGGTGGCCAGCAGGCTTTTGATAAGGCCCTGCAGGATGGCGTGATCACGACATCTTCCGCCACGGCAGCCAGCCAAACCACTGCCGCACCTGCTTCGGGCGGGCTGACCGGCGCTGTTTCAGCGATCACCGGTGGCCGCAAGGGTGGAAAAACCGAAGTGGTTCTGTACCAAAACGTGGGTATGGGCACGGGCCGCCAAGGGGGTAACCCATGGCTGTTGGAACTGCCTGATCCCGTTACCCGGTCCAGCTGGGACAACTATGCCATGATCTCTACCAAAAAGGCCGAGGAACTGGGTATAGATTATAAGGACATTGATTTTGAATATTATCCCGATAAGCCCGTTGTTGAATTAACGGTGGGCAGCAAAAAAATTACCCTGCCTGCTTTGGTTGTGCCGGGCATGCACCCCGATACAGTGGCCGTGGCCGTCGGTTATGGACGCAGCGAGGCTTTTGCCAAAGCCACACAAGGCGTGGGCAAAAACGTTTACCCGCTGGCCCGCTTCAACGGAACCAATATTGAATATGATAACGATGTGGCGGTAGCCAAATCCGGCGATAGCTATAAAGTGGCGCGGGTGCAGGTCCACAATTCCTACGACGGAAGAACAGAGGTGGTGAAGGAAACCTCCCTGGCGACCTTTAAACTGCATCCCAACGCGTATAAAGAATGGCGTGAAGACCTCCATAAAGACTATGCTCCCACAACGGGCAACTATGCCTCAGAGGGAACGCTGTATAAGATGGAAAACCATCCGCAGCCCGGACCCAAATGGGGTATGTCTATTGACATGAACCTTTGTATTGGTTGTCATGCCTGCGTGGTGGCCTGTCATCTGGAAAACAACGTACCTGTGGTGGGGAAAAACGAGGTATTGCGCTACCACGACATGCACTGGTTACGCATTGACCGCTATTTTGTGAGCGATGAAAACAACCCCGATAACCTGAAAGCGGTTGTTTTCCAGCCCATGCTTTGCCAGCACTGCGACAACGCCCCTTGCGAAAACGTTTGTCCGGTGGCCGCAACCATGCACAGCTCCGAGGGCATCAACCAAATGGCCTACAACCGTTGTATTGGTACCCGCTATTGCGCCAACAACTGTCCCTATAAAGTACGCCGCTTTAACTGGGGTGATTATACCGGCGCCAGCACACACGGTGTGTTAGGACCTAAATCCGGTGTGGGTAAACTGGATCCGGTGGTGGCCCAAATGAACGACGAGCTGACCCGCATGGTGCTCAATCCCGATGTGGTGACCCGCAGCCGTGGGGTGATGGAAAAGTGTAGCTTCTGCGTGCAGCGTACTCAGG